>JASHSO010000322.1 GCA_030038715.1 Streptosporangiaceae bacterium | reverse complement strand
GCTGCGGTCCGGACGGGAACGGCGCCTCCCGCCATGTCGTCTGTGCCTGCCCGCACCCCTGGCCCGGGCACGGCGGTCACCCCTCCGGTCACCCCTCCGGCCGCCACTGCGATCGTCCCTGGCCCGGGCGCGGCGATCACCCCTCCGGTCCCCGCTGCGACCATCCCTGGCCCGGGCACGGCGATCACCCCTCCGGTCCCCGCTGCCGGCACCCCTGGCCCGGGTCATGCCATCCTGGCGACTTGGCATAATCTGCTGGACGCCGGCCGGATGCAGGACGGCGAGCCGAACCTTGCGGGTACCGCTCGCGCCGCGGTCGCACGCATGTCGGCCGCGACGGCTGCGGAGAACGGCACCGGCGACGGCGGCAAGGTCACCGTGGCGACTAGCCACGGCGCGGTCACCGTCCCCGTCGAGCTCGCCGACATGCCGGACCGCGTGGTCTGGCTGCCGACCAACTCCGCGGGCAGCCGCGTCCGCACCGCCCTGCACGCCGGCCACGGCACCGTCGTATCGCTGAGGAGCGCGGAATGAGGGCCCTGAGTGACGCCCCCGTGCTGATTGCTGCCCGGGGATCGTCCACGCCGGTCAGCAACGTTCCGACGCTGGCCAGCTTCGGGCACGACCCGTGGTGGATCGTCTGCCTGAAGGTGCTGGTCATCTTCCTGTTCCTGCTGCTCGGAACGCTGATCGCGATCTGGGCCGAGCGGCGCGTGCTGGGCCGGATGCAGAACCGCCCCGGCCCGAACCGGGCCGGCCCGTTCGGCCTGCTCCAGACGCTGATGGATGGCATCAAGCTGGCGCTGATGGAGGACATCGTCCCGCGCGGCGTGGACAGGGTGCTGTTCTGGCTCGCCCCCGCGGTTTCGGTCATCCCGGCCTTCGTCAGCTTCGCCGTCATCCCGTGGGGCCCGATCGTGTCGATCTTCGGGCACCGCACTCCACTGCAGCTAACTGACCTGCCAGTGGCTGTATTGCTGATCCTGGCGATGAGCTCGATGGGCGTGTACGGGATAGTCCTGGCGGGCTGGTCGGCGAAGTCGCCGTACTCCTTGCTTGGTGGCCTCCGGTCATCCGCCCAGGTGATCAGCTACGAGATCGCGATGGGCCTGGCGTTCGTGCCGGTCTTCCTGTACGCGGGGTCGCTGTCCACCTCGCAGATCGTGGCGTCCCAGATTCACGGCGCTGAGTTCCACTGGTTCGGCGCGACGCTGCACTGGCCGTCCTGGTACGTGGTCCTGCTGTTCCCGTCCTTCTTGATCTACATATGCACGATGGTCGGCGAGACCAACAGGCTGCCGTTCGACCTGCCCGAGGGCGAAGCCGAGATCGTGGGCGGCTACCACACCGAGTACTCCTCGCTCAAGTTCGCCATGCTGCAGCTTGCCGAGTACGTCAACATGATCACTGTCTCGGCGCTGGCCACCACCCTGTTCCTGGGCGGCTGGAGAGCACCGTGGCCACTGAGCGTCTGGGCGAGCTTCGACAACGGCTGGTGGCCGGTTCTGTGGTTCCTGGGCAAGGTCGTGGCGTTCATTTTCTTCTTCTTCTGGCTGCGCGGCTCGCTGCCCCGGATCCGCTACGACCAGCTCATGCGCCTGGGCTGGAAGGTGCTGATCCCGTTCGCGCTGGGCTGGACGCTGGTCGTCGCGACGGCGCGGGTGTACCGGCGCCAGGGCGGCAGTCCGGGCGTCTACCTGGTGGCCGGCTTGATAGTGCTGATCATCGTGCTGTTGCTGTGGGCCTGGGATGCCGCCGGCCGCAAGGCGGAAGCTGCGGCCGAAGTCGAGGGTGACGAGGTGACGAGTGCGAGTGGACGTGCGTTCCCCACGCCGCCGATGGACCTGCCGCACTATCACGGCATTGGCCTGTCCGGCATAGGCAAGCCGGTGCTGGCCAGTGTCGCCGGGGACGACACGGCCGCCGACGACGACGACGAGAGCGCGAGGGAGGTCTGACGTGCCTGAATTCCTGGACTCGGTCAAGGGCTTCGGCGTGACCTACATGCAGATGTTCCGGAAGGTCGACACGGTCCAGTACCCGGAGCAGAAGAACCCGACGGCACCTCGGTTCCACGGTCGGCATCAGCTGAACCGGTGGCCCGACGGGCTGGAGAAGTGCATCGGCTGCGAGCTGTGCGCCTGGGCTTGCCCCGCTGACGCGATCTACGTCGAGGGGGCCGACAACACCGAGGAGGAGCGTTACTCGCCCGGTGAGCGGTACGGCCGGGTCTACCAGATCAACTACCTGCGCTGCATCCTGTGCGGGCTGTGCATCGAGGCGTGCCCGACGCGGGCGCTGACCATGACCAACGACTACGAGCTGGCCGACGACAGCAGGGAAAGCCTGATCTGGACTAAGGAACAGTTGGTAGCGCCACTGCAGCCGGGCATGGAGGCGCCGCCGCATCCGATGCGCCTCGGCGAGACCGAAGAGGACTACTACCGGTTGGGCGCCATGCTTGCTGCCAGCCAGCCCGACGCGGGCCAGCATGGCTCCGCCTCGTCCCGCTCACCGGGCCGCGGGGGCAAGCAGTGACCCATCCAATGCTGCTGGCCGGCCCGGCGGCCGAGACCGCCAGGCTGACCACGTTCTGGATTCTCGCCATCGTGTCGGTCGCCGCGGCGCTGGGCATGGTGCTTGCCCGCAGGGCGGTGCACTGCGCCGTGCTGCTGGCCGTCGTGATGCTGTCGCTGGCGGTCTTCTATGCGATGCTGGGCGCGCCGTTCCTGGCGTTCGTGCAGGTGATCGTGTACACCGGCGCGGTGCTGATGCTGTTCCTGTTCGTGCTCATGATCGTCGGCATTACCGCGGCCGACTCGATCATCGAGACGATCAGGGGCCAGCGGCTCTGGGCGACGCTCGTTGGCATCGGCGTGCTGGTCCTGCTGAGCCTCGCGATCGGGCATGCGGTCATCGGGCCGGCGGCGCCGAACTCGGCCAAGTTCAGTTCGGCGAACGTCTCCGCGCTGGCCACGCTGCTGTTTACCAAGTACGTCTACCCGTTCGAGATCACCAGCGCGCTCCTTATCACGGCCGCCGTCGGCGCGATGGTGCTCGCGCACCGGGAACGCACCACCCCAAAGCCCACCCAGAAGCAACTGGCTGCCGGCCGGATTGCCGGCGGCCACCCGACACCGCTGCCGGGGCCTGGCACCTATGCCCAGCACAATGCGGTCGACATGCCAGCGCTGCTGCCAGACGGCAGCCAGTCCGAGCTGTCGGTCAGCCAAGTGCTGTCCGGCAGGTCCGCGACGGCGGTCAAGTCGGCCGAGTCCTCGGCGGCACCGGAACTGCCGAGCGCGCAGGAGCAGGCGCCCTCGCACGGCCGGGGTGGGGCGCTGGCGTCCGAGGGCCATGTGCCAGATCCCTACGACGGCCGGGGTGGACCGCGGCCAGGCCAGGGCCGCGAGCCCGAGCCTCCCGACGGCCAGGAAGCAGGTGATCGCTAATGGTCAGCCCGGCCCACTTCATCGCGCTATCGGTGATCTTGTTTGTCATCGGTGCCGTCGGCGTGCTCGTGCGCCGTAACGCGATCGTGGTCTTCATGTGTGTCGAGCTCATGCTGAACGCGGCCAACCTCGCCTTCGTGACCTTTGCCCGGATGCACAACGCCCTGAACGGCCAGATCATCGCGTTCTTCGTGATGGTGGTGGCCGCCGCCGAAGTCGTCGTGGGTCTGGCCATCCTGACTTCGATATTCCGGGCCCGCAGGTCTGCGTCTGTCGATGACGCGAACCTGATGAAGTACTGACCGAAAGGACGCCATGACCGGCTCAGGCCTCGTCGCCACCGCCTCGACGGTGTCGACGAACGCGGCCACGCTGACGACGCTGCACGCGTCCGGCGTCCAAGACGCCGCCTGGCTGTTGCTCGCGTTTCCGCTGGCCGGGGCGGCCATCCTGCTGCTCGGCGGCAAGCGGACCAACTCCTGGGGCCACCTGCTCGGCGTGGCCATGCCGGTCCTCGCGTTCTGCTACGGGGTCGCGTGCTTCATTCAAATGCTTGGTTACCCGGCCGCGCAGCGCAGCCGCGACCTGACGATCTTCCACTGGATCAATGTGGGCCGCTTTCAGGTGCCGCTGGGCTTGCTGCTGGACCCGCTGTCGATCTGCTTCGTGCTGCTGATCACCGGGGTCGGCTCGCTGATCCATATCTTCGCCGTCGGCTACATGTCACACGATCCGGAGCGGCGCAGGTTCTTCGGCTACATGAACCTCTTCGTGCTGTCCATGCTGCTGCTGGTGCTGGCCGACAACTACCTAGTGCTCTAC
>JASHSO010000321.1 GCA_030038715.1 Streptosporangiaceae bacterium | reverse complement strand
CGAGCGAAGCGAGACGCTGACCGGGTCGGCCAGCACGGCCGCCGCGTCGCTAACGCCGTCCGGAATCGCGAAAAGCTGCGAGACATGAGCGGCGAACCGCTCGGCGTGGGCACCAGCGGCTGCGGCGCAGTTCCCGATGTGGATCGAAACTGGCAAGTCGCCCGAGCGGAAGTTGCGGCACCAGGGATAGCGGCCGTCCTTGCAAGCCTCGCACGGCGGATCGATGCCGCGCGGGCCGCACGACAGCCAGGGATTGAGCACCACGCGTTCGCCGGTGTCCGCGCGGCGCCCTACCGCCTCGTGTCCGAGCACATGCGGGAAGGACACCAGCGCCGTGAGCGGGTTGTCGCGGGCCCCGTTCAGCAGGATCTGCTTCACGTCGGAGCCGCACAGCCCCGAGAACGTTGTGTGTACGCGCACCCAGTCGTCAGCCGGAAGCGCCGGCTCGTCGATGTCCTCAAGGCGAGTTGGCGCAAAGCGGGAGACGAAGGCGCGTCGGCTGACGCGTCCGCAGATGGTGGACGCCGCCTCGCGGGCAAGGTCGTGCCGGAAAACGAGCGCCTTCACGCCGACCTCCGTGGCTGGATGGGTTACTCGCCAGCTTGGTCACTTGTCTCGGCCGGCGCGGTCTGTTGCGTGTCGGCCGGCGCGGTCTGTTGCGTGTCGGCCGGCGCGGTCCGTTGCGTGTCGGCCGGCGGCGGCCGTCGCGTGTCGGCCGGCGCGGGCTGCCGGGCCTTAGCCCCCCTGCGCAGCCACGTCGGCGCCCTCCCAGGCTGACGCGGCGACTGAGGCTTCGCTATGACCAGGCGGATCGCTGCCTGCCCGAGGCGCGATCGCGGCGCTCGGGCCTCGTCGATCTGCCGGTTCGCGTCCGCGTCCGGCAGCAGGGTATTCGCCCAGGCCGCAGCCAGGTCAAGTTCGCCGCCCCACAGCGACTGCTCGACTTGGCTGACTGTGCGCTGCAGTTCCCCCGACACCGACCTGCCCGTCACGCCGAGCCACCCGAACACCGATACCGCCACTCCGATGCCCTTGGCAGCGGCCGAGTTCAGCAGGAGCAGGGAGCCGGTCACTGCGCCGAGCATGACCACGGTGATGACAGTGACCCAGGGCCAGTACTGCACAAGGACCTGCTGAAGAATTTGCCTGATCCTGCCGATCATGTATCCGGAGGCCTGCACGTAGTCCTCCGGCCCGAGCTGATCCAGCGCGGCGACCTGGCCGGTGAGCAGCAGCTGCCAGCGCTTGCCTTGGCGCCTCAGCAGGCTGACGACATCCTTGCTGTGGTCGTCCCACTTGAGCGGTTCGCCGTCCCAGGTCGGGCTGGCCGCCCATTGCTGCCACTGGGCAATTGACCCCATGACGGCACCGACGCTGTGGGCGGGCAGGGCACCCCGAAGCTCGCCGAGCCACCCCGAGATCGTCTTGACCCGATCTTCGCTAAGGTCATCGGTCAACGAGTACGGCTTGTCGGCTTGCGGCCGCAACGCCATGTCGGCCAGGGCCCGTCCCAAGCCATATGCCAGGCCGACTTGGTAATCAGATGCCGTCAGCACCATGAGCAAGTCGCCATGGAACTGGAGCACGGACCGGGCTAGTTGATAGCGGCCCTCAGCCGAACCCTGGTGATAGGCAAGCGGGACCCAGTCACCGCGATCCGGGACAGGCAGACCGGCAGCAACGATGACCGGCTTGATCTTGTGAAGTCCGGCGTCGATGCGGTCGATCAGCAGCTGCTTTTCCTGCCGGTCCGGCAGGTGCCCGAGGCCCGGCAGATCATCTTGTAGCTGGATGCGGAGGTTCTCCGGTGCCCTGGGCCTGACCTGCGGCAGCGGCTTATCCGGCATTTCAGGCGGCTGCAGCACATCCGGCTTTACCTTGGCGTACAGCTCTGCCATGCACCAGCCGAGGTCGACGGCAGCCAGCACGGTCGGTTTCCCGGCAGGCGCAGGGTCTTCAGGCTGCTTCGGGTGCGCTGGCGGGTCGTCCTGGCTGGGCGTTCGGGCTTGGCTTGGCTGTTGCGCGACCGTCATCGGTCGGCTCCGGGTCAGCCTCGGGCTCCGTGCTCCGGTCGGCTGCCTGGGTGTGCCAGCAGGCCGGAGGTCATCGGCGCCAGAGCTTCGACCATCGTCCATAGCGGCCCACCATACAGAGACTTCGCCGCCTCAGGACCAAGTCGCCGTTGCCTCGTCGTGCGCACAAGCGTCTCATCGTGTCGCGATCGCCGCGCGAGACGCCTGCACGCCGAGGCTCCCAGCGCCACGCTCTCGCCAGTAACCCCCCCGATGGCGCGCACGACTCCGGGGGGCTGGCGCACGTCCGCTTCGGCCGCCGAGCACGACGATCTGCTCGTTTAGGTTCCGCACCGCGGGAAGCTATAGCCCATCCGCTCGCCGCCGTCCGCCCATGCCTGGGCGGACGGCGGTTCGCTTCTCGGCGTCAGTAGGCGCGGGCGAAGATCACGCGCTTGCCATAAGCGGATGCTTTGCCGCATCGGATGCACGGGCCCTGCTCGGGTTCGCCCGCCAGCGGGATGCAGCGGGCAGTGGCGGTAGTTTCTGTCTTGATCTCGTCTTCACAAGCTTGCTCGCCGCAATGCAGCGCCAGCACCCAGCCGACAGCAACACCTGCGGCGAATTCTGGCCAGGAGTTGGCAGCGACGGTGTGGTCGTCGCGGAAGTCGGCGGCCCGCTGCGCCAGCATCGCCTGGAAGGCAGCGAGCTCGGCCGCGAGCAGGTCTGGTGCTCTCTCGAGCGGGATGGCTTCCTTGGCGGCGTCTGGTTGCCGGTAGCTCAGCCGACGGGACAACAACGCGGTACCGGCGGCCAGCTCCCGCGGGCCAAGCTCAAGCCGGATCGGCACGCCGCGCATTTCCCAGTCATTGAACTTGAAGCCTGGCGACAACTGCGGCCGGTCGTCTACGTGCGTCCGGATGCCCGCGCGTTGCAGCGTGGCGGCCAGCACGGCAGCAGCGGACGACACTGCCGCGGCCTGCTCCCCGCGCCCGATCGGGACAACCACCACCTGGTAGGGGGCCAGAGCCGGCGGCAGCACTAGGCCCTTGTCGTCACCGTGGGTCATGACCAGCGCGCCGATCATCCTGGTAGTCATGCCCCAGGAAGTGGTGTGGCACAGCTCGGCCGTGCCGCTTTCGCTGGTATAGGTAATCCCGAACGCCGTCGCGAAGTTCGTACCCATGAAGTGCGAGGTTCCCGCCTGGAGCGCGCGCCCGTCCCGCATCATGCTCTCGATCGTGAACGTGCGCTCGGCGCCGGCGAACCGTTCGCCCGGCGTCTTCTCGCCGGGCACGGAGGCCATGGCCGCGGCCTCCACGGCCACGTCTTGGTACAAGCCCAGCGCCAGCATTGTCTCGGCGGTCGCGTCAGCAGCTGTGGGGTGCGCGGTGTGGCCTTCCTGCCACAGAAACTCGCTGGTACGCAGGAACATCCGAGGCCGCATCTCCCACCGGAGCACGTTGGCCCACTGGTTCAGCAGTAGCGGCAGGTCCCGGTGCGAACTGATCCATTTGGCCATCATCTCCCCGATGATCGTTTCCGACGTCGGCCTGATGACCAGTGGTTCCTCCAGTTCCTTGCCGCCAGCGTGCGTGACGGTGAACAGCTCGGGCGCAAAACCCTCGACATGCTCGGCCTCGCGCTCCATGTAGCTCTGCGGGATGAGGAGCGGGAAATACGCATTCTGGTGCCCGGTTGCCTTGATCCGCCCGTCCAGGTCTGCCTGCAGCAACTCCCAGATCCGATACCCGTACGGCTTGATCACCATGCTGCCGCGGACCGGCCCCCGGTCAACCAGGTCTGCGCGGAAGACCACGTCGTTGTACCAGGCCGAGAAGTCCTCGCTCTGCGGCGTAACGCTGCGCTCGTCACGTGCCATGATCTTCAGGTTACCGAGTCGGCGGCGTTCCGAAGTCGCCTGGAGCCGAGCCAGTACCGCCGCCCGTCCGTGCGACCGGGTAACCCTGGCCAAAGTCATAGCGTGCACTCTCGCTGACGGCAGCGCACGGTCAGGTCAACTGGGTCAGGCAGTTCGCGTGGTGGTCGGGGCAGGGGCTAGGCAGACCGGGTATTAGACAGCGTGGCACGCGGTGTGTCCTCGGCCGGAATAGTTCGCGAACAGAAGGTTCCAGGCATGTACCGGCTCGCCGCGAACTGGAAAGCTACTGCCGTGCTGGCGACCGACGTTTCCCGTCGTGCGGCGCTTGTCCGGCGCGGGTTCATTCTGGAATGCCTGACCTTGGCCTGGAACGTTGCCGGCATCGTCGTGCTGGCTATCGCCGCCATCAGGGCCCGTTCTGTGCCTTGGCCGGCTTCGGCCTGGACTCGCTCATCGAGGTCGGCGCGTCGACCGTCGTGATCTGGGATCTGTCCGGAGGTGGCGAAGAACGCCAGCGCCGCGGCGGGTCACCGCCATCGACGGCATTCTCGCCTTGGCCGTCTTGCTTGGCCTCATCCTGAACGCGGCGGCAGGTTGGTGGTGGGCCGACCAACCGCTGGCTACGTCTTGGTCTACTACGCCGCCCGGGAGATTCGCGAAATCTTCGCCCGATAGTGGGCCTACCAAGACGCTCTGGTTGGCGGAACGGAGCCGATTCTTCCTGCGAGCGCACGGACTCGTCTGAGCGTAGCGGCCTCGTTACCCCTCCATTTTCAACCTATAGCGCACCAGGGGGCTTGCGGCAAGACCGGGGTCGTGACGCAGAATCGCTGGGCTGGGCCGGAAGCCGCGGACACGGGTCGCCGACTGCACGCGCTTGTGCAGCCGTGACGCCAGTTAACGGACTGCCAGTCCAGACGCCTCCTGCTAGGCCGTCGAGTGCGGTCTCGGATCGGAGCTCCTGACATGAACCCACCCAACCCAAGCGCGTTTGACCTTCCCGACCGGCTCGCCGCCAAAGCCGACCCGAAGCTGATTGCCGACGACGAGCGGCACTTCGCAGCCATCGCGGAGAGCCTCCGGCAGTCGATCACTGGCCTGGACGCTCGCCTCGAGGCCGAGCGGCAGGCGCCGGGCGGCAGCGGGCAGCGGGCGCTAGAGCGTGACTTGGAGATCCACCGGCTGACCGCTCGCCTGCGGGCCCTTCGTCGCTTTGGCTTGGACCTCTGCCTCGGGCGCATCGTCGGCGCAGACGACCCTGAGCCCGTCTACGTCGGACGGCTTGGCCTCAGGGACAGCGCGGGCCGCCAGCTGCTCATCGACTGGCGTTCCCGTGCGGCTGAGCCGTTCTTCGGAGCCACCCACGCCAACCCGATGGGTCTCGCAAGCCGCCGCAGGTACCGCTGGACCCGCGGCCTGATCAGCGACTACTGGGATGAGGTCTTCACCCCCGACGGTCTGGAAGGGCGCGCCGCGCTGGATGACCAGTCCGCCTTCATCGCCAGCCTGGGCAGCAGCCGGTCGGACCGGATGCGAGATGTGCTCGGCACCATCCAGGCCGACCAGGACGCGATCATCCGAGCCGGATCCCGCGGAGCTCTCGTCGTGGACGGCGGCCCCGGTACAGGGAAGACCGTCGTCGCCCTGCACCGCACCGCCTACCTCCTGTACTCCGACCCTCGCCTCGGTCATCGCCAGGGCGGGGTGCTGTTCGTGGGTCCGCACCAGCCATACCTGGCCTACGTCTCCGACGTGCTGCCGAGCCTTGGCGAGGACAGTGTGCAGACCTGCACCCTGGCGGACCTCGTTCCCGAGGGAGCCGCCGCTGCAGTCGAGACCGACCCGGACGTGGCACGCCTTAAGTCGTCCGCGTGCCTGGTGAAGGCCGTCGAACCCGCTATCAGGTTCTACGAGAACCCGCCCGCCGAGGGGATGACGGTCGAGACGAACTGGTCTGACATCTGGCTGAGCGCTGAGGACTGGGCCGAGGCGTTCGAGGCACCAGAACCGGGCACGCCGCATAACGAGGCGCGTGATCAGATCTTCGACGCGCTGGTGGCGATCTTGATGGACAAGCACGACGGCGACACTCCGGCTGAGCTGTTCCGCAAGTCGCTGGTGCAGAACACCGAGCTGATCACGGCGCTCTACCGAGCCTGGCCGGTGCTCGATGCGGCCGATCTCGTCGGGGACCTGTGGTCAGTACCCGCCTACCTGCGGATGTGCGCTCCCTGGCTCAGCCCTGGCGAGGTGCAGCAACTGCAGCGCCAAGACGCGCAGGCCTGGACCATGTCCGACCTGCCGGTGCTAGACGCAGCCCGGCAACGACTGGGTGACCCGGCCGCGTCACGACGTAAGCGCCGACATGACGCGGCAGTCGCCGCCGAGCGGGAGCAGATGGCCCGGGTCGTGGACAACCTCATCGAGGCCGCTGACGACGAGTACGGCGTCGGCCTAGTGACGATGCTGCGCGGCGCGGACTTCCGGGAGGCCCTGGTCGACCAGGCCGCGCTCCCAAGCACCGACCCGGACCTGCTAGCCGGCCCCTTCGCGCACATTGTCGTCGACGAGGCTCAGGAGTTGACCGACGCCGAGTGGCAGATGCTGCTGGTCCGTTGCCCGTCCCGGAGCTTCACCATCGTCGGGGACCGCGCGCAGGCCAGGCACGGGTTCACCGAGTCGTGGCAGGAACGGCTTGACCGGGTCGGGCTCGACCAGATCACCCTCGCCTCCCTAGCCATCAACTACCGGACACCAGAAGAGGTCATGGCCGTGGCTGAGCCGGTCATCAAGGCGGCGCTCCCGGACGCCAACGTGCCGATCTCGATCCGGCGCAGCGGCGTCCCGGTCGTGCACGGTTCCGTTTCTGAGCGGGACGCGATCCTTGAGGACTGGCTCACCGAGCATGCTGAAGGGACCGCATGCGTCATCGGCGATCGGACGTTCGCGGCGGTCTCCCGCGTTATGTCGCTGAGCCCGGAGCTGTCCAAAGGGCTTGAGTTCGACCTGGTTGTGCTCGTCGACCCGGAGTCCTTTGGGACCGGCATGGAAGGAGCGGTCGACCGCTACGTCGCGATGACGCGGGCGACTCAGCAGCTCGTCATCCTCACGAGTTCCTGACTCGGCTGAGCGCGATGACCCGGGACTTGCGGCCAGCCGGGCGGCTCAGCCGTCCACTCCGATTGGTGCAGCCCAACCCGGCCGTGGGATGAGACAGAACGGGTGACCGGCCGGGTCAGCGTAGACGTTTTCGCCGTCGAGCTTTCGGGCCCCGAGGGCGAGGACGCCGGGCTCGGCTGAGGCCACGTCCTCGACCATGACGTCCAGGTGGAACTGCTGAGGTACGGCGGGGTCGGGCCAGGTGGGCGGGCGGTGATCCCGGGCGAGCTGGAAGGCCAGGCCGGACGACCTGTCGTTGGCGGCAACGACCACCCAGTCGTCGCTTTGGTAGGTGATTGGCTGCCCGAGCAACCCGGAGTAGAACGTCGCCAAGGCGGCCGGGTCGGGACAGTCAAGCACGACATGGTGCATGCGTCCGAGCATGACGTCAGCATGACAGGCGCGGTGCAGGGAGCGGGGACGGTATTATCCCGGTGGTCATGAACACAGCGACATGCGGGATGCCGGAGTGCTGCAGGTCGACGACGTAGCCCGGCTGGCCGAGGCGCTGCCAGGCGTGCGCCGTACCACCGCTGACGGGCTTGCCCAGTGGCGGTACCACGGCCGGCTGATCGCCCGCCAGCTTGACGATGTCCATGTCGTGATCCGCGCCGATTTTGACTACCGCGCCTCGGTGTTGCGCCAGTTCCCCCAAACCTTCAGCGTGCCAGCCCGCTACAGCAAGCACATGATGATCGTCGCTGACCTGGCCAAAGGCGACTCCGGAGCCATCGAGGACGCCCTAGAAGCAGCGTGGCAGCTGCAGCGTCGCGCCGAGTGACCCGGCCGCGGCAAAGGCGCCACCGCGCAGCAGTTCTGCCAGCGGTTTGGCGCTCCTGCTCGTCCGGACCCTAGTGCCGTGCCCTTCCGGCAGTGTCATCTGGCGGGGGCGAGCTTGACGCAGACCGGGCGCCTCGGGAAGAGTTTTGCTCACGGCGGCGACCGGTCGCCGAGCCGTGGATCATCCGCCCCAGGCCGGGGTTCCATCGGCGAAGGGGATTTGCCCTCTCGGTCGTCGATGTCACAGGCCATCTTCCAACACCGCGTCGCTGGGGGACGAGGGTGTCATGGGGAGGCTTGTCCATGACCAAGGACGCCAGCTTCAAGAAGGTAGTCCGGCGCCATGCCGAGGAGACTGGGCAGCGTTACACCGAAGCGCTGATGGATCTCGGGGGTCTCGGTGCGCGAATGCACCACGAGCCAGTCCCTGAGCGGCTACTTGCTCATCTCCGGGGTCGCTACGGCATTGACCCGGTCGGGGCGACGAAGCTCAGTGTGCACAAGACCTACGTGTTCCGCATCGACCGCAGTGACGGGACCCCGTGGGTCGCTCGCGCGTTCCCTCCTGCTCGACCGCGCGCCGGTGCTGAGGGCGACGCCGCAATCCTCGGATTCCTGGAGCGGCAGGACTATCCCGCGGAGCGCCTGGCGGTCGACGATGCGGTGTCTGACTTCGACGGCAGCGCGGTCCTCGTGACGCGGTTCGTGGAGGGCGTCCCGCTTCCCGACGGCGCGGCGAAATTCGCCATGATGGGCGAGCTGCTCGGACGGCTACACGCGCTGCCGTACGACGATTCCGCCGGCCGCCCGGGCGGAGCGAGCGGCGAGGACCCGAGCCGGGAGGGCACGCCGCGTCAGGACCTGCTGGCAGCCCTGTCGTTTCTCGACGCCGTCGACATGAAGGTCACGGCCGCCCAGCGCGAGCGATTCGACTGGCTCCGCGACAAGGTGCGCTTGGCCGACGACGGTCACGGCCTCCCGGAGGGCTTGCTCCACGGAAACCTCCTCCACGCTCCCGATCACGTCGTCCTAAGCGAACAGGCGCCAGTCGCGATCAACTGGAAGGCGTCCGGCCGTGGGCCGCGCCTCGCCGACTTCGCTTACCTGATCTGGGGGACGGGTTCGTGGAACCCGCGTCGGCCGAACCAGGAGCGGATCGATGCGGCCGTCAATGCCTACCGCCGGTATGTCGAGCCGACCGGCGACGAACTCGACCGGCTCGAGGCGGTCATGTATATCCGGACCCTCTATCTCGCCTGTTTCGGCTACCGGCGCGCCGTTATCAAGAGCTCGACATTCAACGAGTGGGGCTTCATTGAACCACCCGAGTACTTCAGCGCTACCGCTGCTGCAGTCCGAGCCGCGTTCCGCCGGTAGGTCGTCAACGCGGCAAGGTAACCGGATGTCTCGGTCGCGAACGCAGTATTCGTGTGGTCGGTGCTGCCCGAGCGGCCTGGCGGTCGCGGTTGCTTCCGGCATCGCTCGCCGAAGTGCGAGCGGTCTGAGGACGGGCAGGCGGCGCGAAACGGCAGACTGAGCGTCCGCCATCGGGCACGCAACGGACACGCCGACGCTCCAGGCTTCCTGATCTTGCACGGCCCCTGGGCCGATAGGGCCGCTGACCTAGGGTTAGGCATTGGAGCGGAAGAAGGGAATCGAACCCTCGTGACCAGCTTGGAAGTTCGGGAGACCGGATCCCATCTGACCTGGGCAGGCCTAGTTGCTGGTCGAGGACGTGAACTC
>JASHSO010000320.1 GCA_030038715.1 Streptosporangiaceae bacterium | reverse complement strand
GTCTGGGACGTCTGGATCGACAGGCTCGGGGCCAACGCCCGGATCGGACTCGCAGCGGACTGGCATAACTTCGTCGAGAGGGCGACCCCCCGCCAACTTGAACTGCTGGGCTTCCCGCCCCGCGGTCACCCCTACTGGACCAGGCAGACCTGGGCGGCGGTCTGCCAGCGCTACCCGGCCGCAGACCTGTCCGCCTTCCAGCCAGCCGACTAGCAGCACGGGCGATCTCCTCAACTCGGGCCGCAGGCGCGTCACGCTACGCGGCGTGACTGCCTTCTGCACCAGGTGGCGCGTCCGCACCGGAGCGGCTCGACGTGGAGCACGGGTGGAGTGATGGTGGTCATATGCGGGAGTCACGGTGCCCGGGCGGGATACGACCGGGCCACCTGAACCTGCTGGTGATCAGGCGGGTCGTCCGGGCCACATCACCGTCACCGTTGTCGAGCTGGCGTTGCGCGGACTGGTGCCGGTCGAGGAGTCCACGCATATGTGTCACGACATGGCGCCAGAGTCGGTGACCTGTCGCTTGGGCGCCACTTCGGTGAGGACATTGCGGCCCAGCGTGCCCGCTGTCTACTTCTCCGCTCTGGCTGGTGTCGGTACTGCGCGCTGGACGGGACAGCGCACCAGTGCCAGTCAGCTGTACTGAAGGATCACGCCGATGGCTGGGCGGCCCTGGACCGGGAGGATTCCGCTGGCCAGTTCCTCCGTCGTGCCCGGGATCCGGGATATCGAGTCGACGTCGGCGTGGCTGTGGTCGTACTCCGGCGTCGTGACCGCGGTGAGCTTGCCGTCCGAGTAGTGGACCAGCTTGTCGAAGGCGCCTGGCTGATTCCCCGGGACCCACAGCCCGCCATGACCGTCGGAGACCGGCTGCCCGAGCGTAGCCGGGTAGCTGGCGACCTTGGCCCAGTTGTGCCCGTCGTAGTGCAAGATCACGGCCGGGCCGGTGTCCTGGCCGGCGGTTCCGGTCACGAACACGTCGTGCCCCGACAGTGCCAGGACGCCCGACAGCGACCGGTGCTGGCCGGCCTTCGTCGGGAGCAGGCTAGCCAGGTTCGTGGCAGTCCACCTGTGGCCGTTGTAGTGCTCTAGGCGCGTGCCGTCGGCAACGTAGGCGCTAGTGGCCGAGAGAGCATCACCGTTGCCGCTGATGGTGCTGGAGATCTTGGTCCACGTGTGCCCGTTGTAGTGATAGATGCCGGCCGACGGCAGCGTCCCGCCACCATAGATGCCGGTGCCATAGGCGTACACGTCACTTGGCGAGAGCACGGTGCCGCCGCCGAGTTCGCCGTCGAAGCGCGCCACGACGGTGAACCTCTGCCCGGTCCACTTCAGCACCTCAGACTTCGGCTTGAGGGTGTTAACCGTCAGGATGTCGGCAAACACGTAAACGTCCGACCGCGAGGACGCCGAGGCGCCTGCCACCCACTCGTTGTACACCGTCGGGAGCGGGACGTTCTTGAAGCTCGTCGCGCCAGTGCGCTCATAGGCAACCGGTACCGCCTCCGTCTCATTCAGGTCGAAGAAGGCGAACCCGCTCGTCTTGCCGGTCGCGACGACCCCATCGAATTCCCCGTTGCGGGCCAGCCTGTAAATGACGTGCCAGGCCGCACCGTGATCCGGTGCAGCCGACGCGTTAGCGGCGCAGGCGAAGACCACGAGACCGAGTGCTGTGCAAACCTCGGCAACCATCCTGACAAGGTGACGCTTCATGACCATCATCGCTTCCAACCCAGTCCCGTCTGGACGTGCAGCCTCTACGACGCCGCACCTGCGGGCCAGGTTGCGGTTGCCGAGAGATTGATCGCCGTCGCGGGCTCGAGCGTGACGCGTTCCGTGCAGTGCCGATTCTCACGCCGGGGACTAGGAGGTCGTTAGCGTTCGATCATCGCGGCCAGCTGGACGGATGCCGGTCAGCGACCTTTCTGATGTCGAGAGTGCCGACCGCAAGCTGGGTAACCATGGCCGCGACCGGTACGGCCGGGTCCGGCTCCATCTCCTGGCCGTTGAGGGCCAGGAACTGCAGCATGGCTGCCAGCGCGACCTGCTGGTTGCCGCGCCGCAGCGGCCGCTGCCGCACCAGCGCATTGCCGCACCAGCGCATTGCAGCAGCGCGGCGGCATCGGCGGCCGGGTCGCCGGCTGGCCGCGCCAGTGCCGGGGCGTGCTCGGCGGCCTTCGACGTCGGCTACCGCCTGCAGGCGCCCTGCCAGGTCGGATCGAGGCGCAGCAGCAGGCTCTTCGTGCTTCCGGGCTTTGCCCACGTGGGAGTCAGCAAGAGCAAATCGCCCATGCTTCCCTCTGCACTTCGGTCCGGCCTCAGCCCGGACAGCAGCCGACCAGGCATGCGGTCGAACCGCACATTTATGCACTCACCAAATAGATAGCGTCACTGTCACGCCGCTGCTAGCGCGTTCCTGATGACGTGCGTTAGGGCACAGTGCCACGCGGCACGACCCATTGCATTGGCTGCCTGGTGATCTGGGCTATGAGGTCATAGTCGCTGTCGTAATGCACGAGCGTGACCTTCTCTCGCTCTGCCACGGCTGCGACGAGCAAATCCGGAAACCCTACTGCCCTGACCTGACCGCCTCGCCATAGCGCGCCCTGCACGTCGAGCGCGCGATGCCAGTCCACGTCATGGGTCGCCAGCCACTCATAGCCGTCGCGCCGGTCGGCTCTGACCAAGTCGAACTCAGCGCCGCGACGGGTGGCCCAGCCGATCTCGAACTCGATCACCCCGCACGTGCCGACCAGTCCCGCCTCGATCAGCGGGCCTAAGACCGCCGCTACCGCGGGCCTGTGCAGCCGCGCCAGCGCGCTGGTGTCCGCCAGGTAACTGACTACCGCTGCCATGCAGCGCGCATCACTTCTTCATCGGCTAGGTCGGGCAGCCCGCCGGAGGTAAGCCGCTGCAAGTCGCGGCGCCTGGCAGCTAGCGCCGTGACCTGGCGCAGAGCAGCATTGACCGTGTCCTTCTTGGTCTCGGTGTTCAGCACTCTCTGGGCAGCTGCGAGTTGCTCCTCGTCCACGTCGATCAGGGTCTTCGCCATCACGGTCCCTCTTTCCGCCCCACAGTATATCTGAGCGGCTTACCGTTGGATATACTGCCCAGCTCTGGTGCCGCTAGAACAGTCGCACTCCTCTGCCGCAAACCGGACGACATCCGCTGCCGCGGCATAGCTAGTTTGTCGATGTACTAGCTACGCTCACTCAGGCTGGATAGCCCTCATCCAGCCGACCGTTCGACTTATAGGCCCGCGAGGCCGGGACAGGTGGCCGCTCAGCATTTCGCCTACAGACCGGCCTTCTTTTCCAGGTAGGCCGTCTCCAGCGCACCGGGGTCAGGCCGGCAGCCCCCGCGATAGCTGGTGGGCGCCTGCCGACCCGGCAGCTTGACTAAGGACATGGGGCTTTCCTCGCCGCCCGCGCAGCCCTCGTCAACTTACCCTCGTAACCGACGACAGCGCGTATCTGGGCGCAGTCGACGGGCTTACGGAATCAGACTCAATGGGGTGCGGCAGCTAGCTGGACCGACCCTTCGCGGGCGCCGCCCCACTCGGAACACATGGGCTGGGCGGTGCGACATGCTAGTCCGGCAGCCGCTGCAGGAGTTGTCGGGACGACTCGAAGCCCAGCCGTTCATACACCGGCACCGCCTTGCGGCCAGAGTGGACTGTCACGTGAAGGGACCCCAGGTGTGTCGCGTGCACCGCAGCGGCCTCCACTAGCGCTGAGCCGATCCCCTGGCCTC
>JASHSO010000319.1 GCA_030038715.1 Streptosporangiaceae bacterium | reverse complement strand
TGGCTGATATTCCTCCAGGCCTTCGTGGGCGCCGGCAACGGTCCCGGCACTTCCGCGCAGCAGGCGGTGCGGGCCGCTTTGCTGCAGCGCATTGGAGTGCCTTTTGCCGCACAAGATGCATTGCTATCGGATACCTACCAGACGCCCAGGTTGTCAGCGCCGTCCGCGGCCCCGGTCTACGCCGCCGCGAAGGGACTCGCCGCGCTGCCTGAGGCGGCCCGGAACGCCTGGCTCGCCGCTCACCTGGGCGCGCTGCGCGCCGGTCGGCTCACCCTGGGACAGGTACCGTGACCACGACCGCGACTGATCAGTCACTTACTGCCGCGGCGGCGCTCCGCCCGGTGACTGCCGGGGTGCGCCTCGTGCGGCTCTATTTGATCAGCCGCCGCGTCCCGGCCGCGGTGGCCGTGCTTGCCGTGCTCGGCTGCCTGCTCTGGGCGGCGCTGTACTGGCAGCTGAAGATCGTCGGCGGCCCAGCCGCTCAGCTTGCGATCCCGCTGGTCATCGAGACCGCGGCGGCCGCGGTCGTGGCAGTGAGCAGCCGCGGGCCGTTCGGTGATCCGGAGCGAGCCACTGGCCGGCGGCTGCCCCGCATGTGCGTCGGCACCTCAGTGGCGCTGACCATCGTGGCCTTCCTGCTGCTGGCCGCCGGATCTGCTGGCGGTCACCTGCCCGGCGGCAGCCTAGCCCTGCTGCGTAACCTCGCAGGCATGACCGGCATCGGGCTGCTGTCTGCCGCCGCCCTTGGCGGGGCATTCGGCTGGGTCGGGCCGATGAGTTACCTGCTCGTCATCGAAGGTGGCCTGGCCGATGGCTGGACCACGCCCTGGGCCTGGCCCGGCAGGCCAGCCCACGACCTGGGCGGGGCGCTTTGCGCATCGGCCGTGTTGGCCGCCGGGCTTGTCGCCTTGGCCCTGCTCGGCGCGCGGCGTGCCGAGCGCCGCGTCGGCCCGGAGTAACCGGGCGACGTCCGCAGCCGAGGTCGCTAACTCCCAGCGGCTGGGCCACACCGCCATTACGAGCCGGCGCACCCAAGGAAGTGAGGCGCAGCAGCACCCGCTAGCCAAGCCGCAACGGCACGCTCATGAACGGGTCGATGTTATAGGCCAGGCTGACGCGGTGATATCCGTCAGCAATGTCGGCCCCGGCTTTCTGATCGCACACGAGCACCGGTGACAGCTTCTCACCGCCCAGCAGCTTGAGTAGGTCACGCTTGACGCCAGGGTCGGTCAGGGGCAGCGCCGCCAGGCCGGTGGCACGCAGAATGTCGTTGGCGCGGCGCGAGGTCAGCTTGGCCTTCTTCATCCGGCCTACGATGTCACCGGCGCGCTCCTCGTCGAACTTTAGCGACAGGTAGTTGTACGCGGCGTCATAGTCATGCTCAGCCACGTCATGGAGCCATGTGATAGGTGGTTTGCTCATTGATCCTCACGGTTGCGATCGGGTCGGCTGGTCCGACTGTTCCCTGCCCCACTTGCCATTCTGCGACCATACGGGCTGCGTGCTGGGTCGTTATGCCCTCCGGCAAGCTGGAGGGCCACATGGCGGGCGGGCCTGAGTCGTTGACCTGTCGCCCGTTCGGCCGTCGGGGCTCTTTGTTCGTGGGTGGCGAGCCTCGATGAGGCATACGCCGAGCATCAGGCGATCGCCGCGGTCCTGGCCTCGGAGACGGGACCCATCATTGTCTCGGCGATGGTAAAGACGGCCACCACCCCGAACCCCCGGATGAGGACGACTACCTGCCACTGACCACAGCTACCCTCAGAGCCGTGAACCGCGTTTCACAGGCCGCTATCGATCGGCTCCGCCATTTGAAGTCCGGCGACCCCGCGCTGCCGTGGGTTGACGTACCGCACATCCTCCACTGCGGATCAATCCCCCTCGACTGGTTCACACGACCCGATGACACCGTCCACTTGCCGGGCTCACCCGATAGCTGCCGGCCCGGCGACTTTCGGCCGGGCTCAGTCGAAGGTGGCCGCAGGCCATCGCCGTAGGCGACGCGAAGCGCCCTCGACGGGTTCCGGTCGACGCCGGACAATGGGGAAGCGGGATGAGCTCCTGGACAGTCCGCTCCTAACTCCTGGCTAGGCGCGCCCGCGCGAGCGGGCCTCAAGCCAGAGCGCGGCGCGGGCGGCGCCGTCGCGGCGGCGCGCAGCGCAGCCGCGCTTGATATCCATTAAGGGCGAATTCGGCAGTGCAGTTCATTGCGCCTGTGTGACTGCGTCTGAGGACGGAAGCCGCGTGGGAGTACTGCTGTCGTGATGCGCCAGCTCCACAGCTAGCCCTCGTATTACGTGGGTGAATCGGCCGGCAGCCCGGCAGTCCTTGCCGCGGCAAGGAGCCGCTTGTCATAGGTGACGAAGGACGACAGCGCATGGCCGAGATTCTGTGCTGTGCCGAGGTGGATTGCGCCCAGGCTGCGCACAGTCACTGGCTGTGCAGTCTGCGCGAGGTCCCGGATGGACGGGTCCAGGTCGATCAGGTCGATCTGGTCGAGCACTGCGGGCAGGCGTGATACAGCCTGTGGGGCGTGCCTGGCGAGCGCGCGGAATGACTCAATCTCGGTCAGTACGGAACTGACCCACCCGGTGGCGGCGCGCGCGTCCAGCCAGGCTCGCAGCGCTGGTGTGTCAGGCTCGGCGTGGACGAGCTTGACGACAGCCGCCGAGTCGAGATAGATCACTACCGTTCGCTCTGGCGGTCGCGGGCGAGTTCCGCTGCCACGTCAACGTCATCTGGCTGCCCGAGGTCCATGCGCAAAACTTCCCGGCGCATCTGGGTCGATCGCCGGCGCCGTCGGGCCGCCTCAAGGACGGCTTGCCGGATTGCAGCGGACCGGGTTATGCCGCCGTCGGTTAGCACGTCGAGGGCCTGCTCGGTCTCCTCGTCGGTGCGGATGGTGATGGTCTCTGCCATCCGTCTAGTGTAAGACGACTTGTCTTACGTCTGCAAGGCGATCGCGGACCGCCAGCGAGTCAGGCGGCCGCCGAGACGTCCGCGAGGACATGAAAACCCGCGCCGCCGTCCGCACCGTCATGGTCCCGACATCGCCATCCCGCCGTCACCCGGCTCGCCGGGCTCGGCGCACCCGGCCGCGAGCGCAGCGGCGGACTGCTCTACACCCGGCTGATCAACGGCGAACGCGGCGGCTACCTCGGCTGCGCGATTGGCGTAGATACCTGCGACTCGCCCACGGCTCCACGGCCGCGCACCACGACGGCCGTCAGTCGGCTCCACGCCTACGAGACCGACGAGCCGCACACACGCGGAGCCGAAGATGCCGTCCCTGACAGCG
>JASHSO010000318.1 GCA_030038715.1 Streptosporangiaceae bacterium | reverse complement strand
GGGTGAGCTCGCAACCGCGGTGGCTGTTTTTTCGGCTGGCCATTCTGGTGACCCTGCTGCTCTGGCTGCCAGATCTGTACATCCTGCACGGCGGCGCGCCGCGCGATGCGGTTGCGGTGCTCATGGTCATGCACTTGGTGATCGCACTGGTGACGTACAACCTGCTCGTGCACGTAGCGCCCGTCAGAGAACGCGTTCGCGCCGCACACCGTCAGCACGCCATGCGCTGATGGCGTCGCGCTGGGCTAGTTGGAGGGGAACGGGACGAGCCAGCGGACCGTCATCCAGGACTTCCCATTGCCGGGCTAGACACGTACTATCTCAACCAAATGGCTGAGTGGTGGTCCATCGAGGTGCTGCACGGCGAGTTCTCGGCCTTCCAGTGGCAGCAGGCACATGATTCCGAGCTGATCGAGGCCGCGCTGACCAACGGTGCCCTCGACGGCACTTGGCACGCCGATCGGTGGGGTGTCGCGTTCGAGGTCTGCTTCGAGAACGAGCAGCTGTGGGACGCCTTCAGGGAACTCCCCGTGGTGCGTGCGGCGCTGGACGCGGTGCCTGACCCGGTTAACGGCTTGCTCATTTACCGCGGCCGGGGCGGTAGCTCGGCGGCGGGAAAGCCGCGGCGGCCACGGCCGGCGCCAAGCGCGGCCGCTGTCTCGCTTCCCGAGCCTGGTCCCGAGCCGTACTTGGACCTCACCGACGCGTCCGGCCGTGACCTGGCCGGCGCGGCATCTCGCTGATCTTGCCCCTTCGCAGCGGAAGGCGATTCCATTCACCGCTAGCGTTGTCATCGGCTGGCTTGTCGCTGCGTCTCATGCGCTGCACGGTCTCGCTCTAGGTGGTGGCCGAGTTCGGCAAGCATCTGGCGCCCAGCAGCCTGAGCCCGTCGCTGCGCACCCACGCCCTCGCCCGTATCGAGGAGATGCGCCGCGGCACCGTCCTAGCCCGACTGGACGCTAGCCGAGCGGGACTGACAGCAGCCCCGCCATGCGCTCGAGCGCGGACGGGACGAGCCGGTAGTAGACCCAGGTACCGCGCCGATCGCTGTCGATGAGCCCGGCCTCGCGGAGCACCCTCAGGTGGTGGCTGATGGTGGGCTGGGACAAGTCGAAGGCGCTGGTGAGGTCGCAGACGCAGGCCTCGCCGCCTTCGCGGGCGCCGATCAGGGACAGCAGCCGGAGCCGGACCGGGTCGCCGAGTGCCCTGAATACCTGTGCCAGCCCGGCCGCCGATGCCTCGTCGATGGGATCGCTGACCAAGGCCGGCCTGGCGCAGACGTCGGGTCCGGTCCCGGCGACGACCGGCAAATCGCCAGGCGAGAGCTGGATTGGCATGCCTCTATGTTGACGAGAATCGATGCAGGCTGGCAAGCTGGCTTCTGTATCGACAGACATCTATGAAGCCCGGGAGTCGGGGCGTGGCCGAGGTGGCGCTGTGGCGGCGGCTGGTCGCCGAGTTCCTGGGCAGTGCCTTCCTGGCCGCGCTGGTGATCGGCTCGGGGATCGCCGCCCAGCGGCTGTCTCCCGGAGATACCGGCCTGGAGCTGCTGGAGAACGCCGCCGCGACCGCAGCCGGGCTGTTTACGATCATCCTGATGTTTGGCCCCGTTTCTGGCGGTCACTTCAACCCGGTCGTGTCTCTCGCCGATGCGATTTTCCGCGGTGTGTCGTGGCGTGACGCGGCTGCCTACCTGCCCGCCCAAGTCGGCGGGTGCATCACCGGGGCGGTCACCGCGAACCTGATGTTCGCCCTGCCGACGGTGAGCATCTCGGTCAAGCACCGCGCCACGGCCGGGCATTTCCTTTCGGAGATCATCGCCACGGCTGGGCTGCTGCTGGTGATCTTCGCGCTGGCCCGGTCGGGCAGAAGCCGGGTCACTCCTGCCGCGGTTGGCGCGTATATCGGTGCGGCGTATTTCTTCACCTCCTCGGCCAGCTTCGCCAACCCGGCGATCACTATCGGCCGGATGTTCTCCGACACTTTCGCCGGCATCGCCCCCTCCTCGGCTCCGGCATTTATCGCCGCCCAGGTCGTCGGGGGCATCATCGCGGTCGGGCTGGTCAGACTGTTGTATCCAGGCATGACGCCGGCCGAAGCCGCGGGCGTCACCGTCTCCCGCGATCACCCTGGCACGGCTGAGACGCCGCGCGGCGAGACGGTCAGAGACGGCGCAGCCGCCACCGTCAGCCTGCCCAGCCAGCCGCCACCGAGAGGGGACAACGGAGCCAGCCCATGCATCTGGTCATGATCGGTGGCAGCGACGCAGGCAGATCTTCGATCAGGCCGCCGCCCGGGCTGCGCAATCCAGCTGGGCGCGCATGCCTGTGACCGGGAGGTCCAGTCACTCCGCAGATAAGGAGAGTGCCCGCATGACCGGCCACGTCATAACGCAAGCCGAGCGGATGTGCCTGCACGGCGCCGCCGGCGACCTGCACGCCGAGTTCCGCGGCATCTTCGGCCAGGAGACCATCGAGTCGCTCCTGCTCGACAGCTACGAGGAACTCGCATCAACCGCTACCGTCACCGCCTGGCTCGTCATCGGCGCTGAACGATTCGCTCGTCAGCGCCTGCAAGCCCTCGCCCACGCCAAGAGCTCCGCCAAGGGCAAGCTGCCCGCAGTCCTCTTCCTGTGCGTGCACAATTCCGGACGCTCGCAGATGGCACTCGGCTGGTTCAACCACCTCGCAGGCGAGCATGCCATCGCCTGGTCAGGCGGCTCCGAGCCCGTCTCAGGCATCAACCCCGCCGTGCTCGCCGCCATGGCCGAGGTCGGCATCGACATCTCCCGCGAATTCTCCAAGCCCTGGACCGACGAGTTTGTCCTGGCCGCCGACGTCGTCATCACCATGGGCTGCGGCGACGCCTGCCCGCTCCTGCCCGGCAAGCACTACGAGGACTGGGAACTCGACGACCCAGCCGGCAAGACACTCGACCAGATCCGCCCCATCCGCGACGAAATCAGAGACCGCGTCACCAACCTCATCGAGAAACTAGCCACCACATAGCAGCCGCGAAGCCGGACTTCCTCCGACCGCTGCAGGCAGAGACCTACCTCTCGGCGTAACGGAGACTGCGGTTCGTGCCGCGGGCGGTACCAGATCGCTGAGCAGCCATCGGCCCGGCAGCGGACCCACAAGTGCCCCAGACTGCCACTGGCCAGCGCCCTGGGGCAGTCGCATGGCATCCAGCCGACAGTTACCCGTCCGGGTGCCCACGGGTGACCTGCGGGGCACTGCAACGGGTAGGACCACCAGTCCGGCCTGGATACCATGCTCATGCCAATTAGTAGAACATATGTTTGAGCCTGGGCCAAGCCGGTGAGAACACCCGGCATTGCCGACCAGACGAACTGCGGACAACCAGCAAAAGTGGAATGAGCCCGCTGGTTCCGGGCCGCGGCACGGCACACTAGCGATCATGCAGACGCTGATCGCCGACCACCCGCTCGTGGCACACAAACTCACCGCCCTGCGCGACAGCCGTACCGAGACACCGACATTCCGCAGGCTCACCGACGAGCTAGTCACTCTGCTCGCATACGAGGCGACCCGGCATGTCCGGGTGAAACCGGTCAGCGTGCAGACTCCGGTCGGCATGGCGGACGGCGTGAAGCTGGCCCGACCGAACCCGCTTGTCGTGCCCGTGCTGCGCGCCGGCATCGGGATGCTCGACGGAATGGCCAGGCTGCTGCCGAGGGCCGACGTCGGCTTCGTCGGGCTGGCCAGGGACGAGGAGACGCTGATCGCCGGCGTCTACGCAGCGCGGCTGCCATCCGACCTGGCCGAACGAGAGACGTTCGTCCTCGACCCGATGCTCGCGACCGGTGGCACGCTCGTGACTGTGACGAGCATGCTGATCAACCGAGGCGCAGCCAACGTGACAGCCATCTGCCTGCTGGCCGCGCCCGAGGGACTGGCCAGGATGGCCGAGGCGTTCCCCAGCGACCTGCCGGCCAGGGTCCGAGTGGTCACGGCTGCCGTCGATGCCCGGCTGAACGACAACGGCTACATCGTTCCTGGCCTCGGCGATGCCGGCGACCGGCTGTTCGGCGTCATCTGAGCACGTCGGCAGCGACCGCGTCGAGCACGGCCGCACTGCCGGCATAGGGACCTGACCGCCGCGGCCAGTGCGTGGTGACATCGGTGAAGCCGAGCTCACCAGCCCGGCCGACCGCATCGGCGAAGTAGCTTGCGCTGGTCAGCGCGTACACGGGCGCGGCGTCCAGCGACAGGTACCTGCGCACCTGCTCAGGATCACGGCTGGTTTCCGCCAGCGCGGCGTCAAACCTGCGCGCGTGCTCAGCCACCGACCGCCACCAGGTTTCCGTGTCCGGGGACGGAGCGCCAGTGGTCACCCAGCCGTCGCCAAACCGTGCTGCGAGCCGCATCGAGCGCGGTCCGGTCGCCGCCACGACCAGCGGAACGCGCGGCCGCTGCACGCAGCCCGGCAAATTCCGCGCCCCGACCGCCGCGTAGTAGCCGCCGTGCCAGGTGACATCGTCGGTGCGCAACAGCAGGTCGAGCAGTTCGACGAACTCGGCGAACCTGTCGGCTCGCTGCTTGGCCGTCAGAGCGGGACCGCCGAGCACGCAGGCGTCAAAGCTGGAGCCGCCTGCTCCCGCGCCGACGCCGAGCACCAGCCGTCCTCCGCTGATGTCGTCCAGCGCAGTTACCTGGCGCGCGAAGCTGACGGGGTGCCGGAAGTTGGGCGAGGCGACGAGCGTGCCAAGCCGAATCCGGGACGTCACGGTGGCGGCAGCCGTCAAGGTCGGAACTGCGTCGAACCATGGACCGTCCACCAGATCACGCCAGCCGAGATGGTCGTAGGTCCAGGCGATGTCGAAGCCGTACTCTTCCGCGAGCCGCCAGCGCCGCGCAGACTCCTGCCAGCGCTGGTCGGGCAGGATGATGATGCCGGATCGCACCCGCGGCATCGTAGCCGCCGGGAGGATTGGCGGCTGCGGCACCCGAGCCCTACCCCCGTCTAGCGCGGGTCCGGCCCGCTCCGGGCACTGCTTAGTCGGACACTGCGACAATCACGTCCGAGGCTTTCACCACGGCGATCACCTGCTTGCCCTCGGCTAGGCCGAGCTCGTCGGCGGCTTCCACGGTGATCGAGGCGACGAGCCTGACGCCGCCGGCGTCTAGCACCACGTTGGCGGTGGCCTCGCCACGGGTGACGGCCGTCACCGTTGCGGTTATCTTGTTGCGCGCGCTCAGTCGCATGGCTGCTCCATTCGCTTAGCTACTGGTGCTGGCATTCTGCCAGTGCGGGCCTGGTCGTCCGCCAGTTGCCGACCGCCAGCGGCGATGGCAAGCTCGTTGCCATGGCCGGTCCTGATCACGACCCGAGTTGCGACGTCGCGCATGGCAAAGCCGCGGTCCCCGGGGAGCAGAGAGCGCTGGTCGCCGTGTTCGCCTCGCCGGTCGCTGGCTTCCTGCTCCGCTACGCAGCTGATGCTGGTTACCGCGCCGTGCTGGTGGAGCCCGATCCAGAGCTTGCGAAGGCGGCCGACGGCGAGTTCGCGGAAGTGACGGCCAGCCTTACCGGCGTGGCTGGCCTCGTCGCCGACGGCACGGACGTGGTCGTAACCGATCACCACAGGCCCGAGCTTGGCCCGCAGCTCCGCGATGCGCTTGCCGCCGACGTCCGGTGGGTCGGCATCATGGGCAGTCCGCGGGTGCCCGAGCCGCCGCATATCACGGCGCTGGCCGAGCTTGGCGTGCCCGCAGAACAGGTCAGCCGAGTGCACCGGCCGATCGGCCTCAACATAGGCTCGCGTGCACCAGCCGAGATTGCCATCGCGACGCTGGCCGGGTTGATCGCCGATCGGAATGGCAGGCCGGGCGGCTTCGAGTTCTGACCCTGGCTCTCCGGGCCGGGAGGGGGCGGATTGGGCGAGCCGACGGTTTACTCGCAAGTGCCGCTGCCGCGCAAGCTGGGCATCGGCGAGGGCGACGAGGTCGCGCTCATCGGGGCGCCGGAGTGGCTCGAGGACGCCATCGGCGAGCTGCCTGACATCGCGAGCGTGCACACCGACCTGGCAGACGACGCGCGTTACGACGTGATCGTGGTTTTCGTGACAGAGCGCGCCGAACTAGCGGCCGAGCTGCCCCGGCTGCGTGCCCGCATGGCTCCGACATGCGGCCTGTGGATCGCCTGGCCGAAGAGGTCAGCCAAGGTCGTCACAGACATGACCGACAGCGTCGTACGCGAGGTAGCGCTGCCTACTGGCCTGGTGGACAACAAGGTCTGCGCGATCGACCAGACCTGGACCGGCCTGCGCCTAGCGATTCGGCGGGAGAGCCGTTAGCCCGGCTTAGGGCACGGCTGCGACGGCTCGGGCCCGACCGGGCTGGCTTCGCCGCGGTCGTCAGATCAGGGTCGGCTGAGGGTTCTCCCCGATACCACGACCGTTAAGTCCGCGGCAGGCTGGGAATATGAGCACGACACCTGATGGCATCGGCGCCACAAGCAGCGGCAACAGCGAGGAGCCGGCCGGCAGCCACTCCGCGCGCCAGCTCCGGCGGCCAATCCGGGGCCGGATGCTGGCTGGGGTCGCCGCGGGCTTCGCGGATTACCTCGGCACCGACGTCACCGTAGTCCGGGTCGCGATCGTCGTGATCACGATCCTCGGTTTCACCGGCCTCCCCTTCCTCGGCTTCGTGCCGCTCTACCTGGCCGGGATCCCGCTGTACCTGGCCAGCTGGGTGCTGATACCGGAGCAGGGCAGCGACAACTCGATCGCGAGCCGCCTGCTGCGATCGGCCCAGCACCGGCCCCGCTGACAGGCGCACGCGACTACTCGACCAGCAGCTCGCCCTCGAACGTGCCAAGGTCCTCGCGGTAGAGCTCGAGCCCGATGCCGTTTGGATCACGGAAGTACATGCTGGTGTCGGCGCCGCGGTCCGGGCCCAGGTAATCGACGCCGGCCGCCTCCAGCTTCTTCTTCGCCGCCTCGAACTGGTCCGCTGTCACGGAGATGGCCAGGTGCTGCACACCGCCGATCGTCTCCTGCCACGGCGGGTGCTCGTATCCGGGGAAGTCGAAGAAGCCGAGCAGGTTGTGGTTGCCGATATCGAAGAAGAAGTGGTTCGAGCCCGCGTAGTCGCGGTTCTCCACCAGCTCGACCAGGGGAAAGCCGAGGAATTCCTGGTAGAACTTGATGGTCTCCTCGGCGTCCTTGCAGATCAGCGCCAGATGGTGGACACCGCTGACTGTGCTCGGCGGACGGACGTCGATCGGGCGCAGGTACCGCTTGCGCAGTTCCTCCCTGCGCGCACGCACTCTGGCCAGTTCATCGCCCTGTGGCTCCGGCATTCCTGCCTCCTTTTCTCGCCGACGGCAGGCCGCGCTCCGGCCCGGCTTCCAGTCTCCCCCTGACTGGCGAAATCCGTCAGCGCCGGGCCGCCGGACTCAGGCTGCGGCACCCAATTCCGCGTCGTCCAGATGCATCCGGTGCCGGAGCATCCAGCCGTGCAGCCCGTGCAATTCGGCGGCCAGCCTGGACGGCGGTATGGTGACGACCGGGCATGTCGCGTGAGCGACACAGAACCGGGCAACGCTGCACGTCAGCAGGCGGCGCCCGGTGCCGCGCCTACCGGCACCGATGACCAGCACGTCGCCCGCGCCATCGGCGACGTGAATCAGGACCCGGCCGGCTTCGCCCTTAACCACCCGCGTATCGAACCCGAGATCTAGCGGCGGACCGCCGATCGCGAGCTCCACTGCCCGGCAAAGCCGGTCGCGGGCGGACGTCTCCCACAGATCGCGCAGCGCGGCGCAGGGATAGCGGCGGTCAGCAAGCTCGCCGCCGGGCGGAGTCCATGCCATCACCGGCATCAGGACCGCACCGTTGCTCCTGGCCATCTCGGCCGCGAACCTCAGGGCCTGCAGGCTGCCCGCAGTACCGCTTACGCCCGTGACGACCCTCTGCACGTACACCTCACGGCTCCTTCCTTGCTGTGAGACTTCTAGTCAATCGCAGCGGAGCCAGGTTGGCACCCCGCCCTAACGGGACCTATGCGCTCTGGCTCCCCCGGAAAGCGAGTTTCATGCGTGTTGTCACGGGCTTCTGCTCCGCCGCTAGTTCCATACCATGCAGCGTGCCGCTAAGGCGCAGCGGTTCGGATCGGAAGGACGTTGTAACTTGCCTGGGCCGGTGGCTTAGGCCCGTGAGCGCGACCGCTGAGGCCCGCCAACATGGCAGCTCGGGCCGGTGAGCGCGACCGCTGCGGCCCGCCACCGCCGCAGCTGACGCCCGCGACCACGGCAGGCGCGACCCCGATGCGGCGACTAGCTTGCCGTAAGGCCGAAAGGCATTGTGATGTCAACTATCTTTTGATAGCGTCTATCGTATTAGAGCAACACTCAGTATCGACGAGGCGGTGGCCGCGATGTCTCACACATACTCCACCAGCAGCCCGGCCGCAGGTACGGACCCGCGCCGCTGGTGGGCCGTGGCAGCCCTCGCGCTGAGCGTGCTGGTCGTCGGTCTTGACCTGTTCGTCCTGTCACTGGCGCTGCCGACGATCTCGGCCAGCATGCACGCCTCCACCAGCGACCTGCAGTGGTTCGTGGACGCCTACAGCCTGGTCATCGCGGCGGCGCTGCTGCCGGCCGGACTGCTCGGTGACCGGATCGGCCGCCGCCGGATCATGCTTGCGGCGCTCGTGTTGTTCGGTGTCGCCTCGTTGGCCTGCGCCTACTCGCGCACTCCGGGAGAGCTGATCGCGGCGCGCTCGGTGCTCGGCATCGCGGCTGCCGTCATCCTGCCGATGTCCCTGGCGGTGCTGCCTGTGATGTTCGCCCCGGACGAGCGGTCGAAGGCGGTCGGAGCAGTGGGCGGCGCCGCATTCGTCGGCTACCCGATAGGCCCCATTGTCGGCGGATGGCTGCTCGATCACTTCTGGTGGGGATCGGTGTTCCTGATCAACATCCCGATCGTGGCGCTCGCGCTGCTCGCGGTCGTCTTCCTGCTGCCCGAGTCCCGCGGCGAACGACCGGCCCGGATCGACGTCACCGGAGTGGCGATCTCGGCCACTGGGTTGATCGCCCTCACCTACGGCATCATCAAGGCCGGCGAGAACGGGTGGGGGAATGCTGTCGCGATCGCCACGATGTCGGCGGGGGTGGTGATCCTCGGCGGCTTCGTGCAGTGGGAGCGCGCCGTCAGCCGTCGCGCTGACCGCCAGCCACTCGTCGACCTGCGGCTGCTGCGGTCGGCTGGCTTCAGTTGGGGCACGACGCTCGCCACCATGGTGTCGTTCGCGCTGTTCGGCATCTCGTTCGCGATGCCTCAGTACTTCCTCGACGTACGCGGACTGGACTCGCTGGCCAGCGGCATCCGACTACTCGCACTGATCGCCGGGCTGATGGTGGGCCTGGCGGCCGGCCAGCTCGTGCAGAGCCCTCGCAAGCCAACCACAGGACGACCGAACGGCGGGCCGCTCCTCGGACCGTGGCTGGTTGCCGGCGCCGGATTCGCCGCCATGGCCATCGCCCTAGCGATCGGCACGGGAACGTCAGCGAACAGCGGGATGGGGTTCATTCTCAGCTGGTTCGCCATCACCGGACTCGGCCTGGGCCTTGCGCTGCCGACCACGCTGAACGCGGCCCTTGGTGCTCTCACCCCGGAGCGCAGCGGCTCCGGGTCGGCGCTGATGCGAGCGATCCAGCAGGTGGGCGCCACGATCGGGGTGGCGGTGCTCGGCACGGTGCTGAGCACGTCCTACCGCAGCCACCTCAGCGTCGCCGGCTTGTCACCCGCAGCGGCGCAGGCTGCGCGTAACAGCCTCGCTGGCGGCGTCGCGGTGGCAGACGCGCTGCGCTCCCCCGCCCTGCTGGTGGCCGTGCACAACGCGTACTCCAGTGGGGTCGACCTCATGCTTTGGGTCAGCGCGGCCATCGCCGTGACGGCGGCGGTGCTGGCCGTGGCATTCCTGCCGCGCCGCGTCGGCGAGCCCGCCCGGCCGGCTGCAGAGCCGACGGCCGGCGACGCGGCGCGGGCCGAGGCACGGGCACAATGACTGACATGACTGCCGGCGGCCCCGGGTTGCGCGAGCGCAAGAAGGCGAAGACCCGGTCGGCGATCCGCACCGAAGCCTTCAGGCTCTTCAGGGAACAGGGCTACGGTGCAACCACCATTGAGCAGATCGCTGCCGCCGCGGAGGTATCTCCTGCGACGTTCTTCCGCTATTTCCCCACCAAGGAAGACGTCGTCCTGCAGGACGACTTCGACATCGTGACGAGATGGGCGCTGGAGAGTCAGCCACCGGAACTGAGCCCCATCGCTGCGATCCGAGCCGCTGCCGCCGAAGCGCTCGGCATGCTGAGCCCGCAGGAAATCGAGCAGTTCAGGGAGACCGCGCAGCTCACTCAGGCGATCCCCGAGATACGTGCCCGCGCCATGGACGAGTTCGCCCGCGCCATCAACCAGATGGCCGAGACCATCGCCGAGCGCACTGGCCGCGAGCCGGAGGACTTCGAAGTGCGCAACCTCGCGGGCGCGATCGTGGGCGTCATCATGTCGACCACAGTAAACGCGGCCGAGCCGACCTGGAACACCGAGACAATGCTCGACGTCGCCGACCTGTTTGCCCGAATCGACAGGGCGCTGGCCCACCTGGAGCGGGGCCTGCCCGTCTGACTTCGGTACGGCGCCGCCACCAGTCGCGACGCAGATCGCGGCTCCACTGCCGGATGCCCGGCCGCCCAAGGAATGTTGCGTGTTCAACTAATGTTGGCGTGGCAGGGTTAGTCACAGGGAGGTAGCCATGCCAGCCGTCACCGTCGAAGACATCCTGCTGCTGCCGCGGATCAGCGAGCCGGATCCTGCCGTCCGCCGCGACCGGCCTGTGCTGGCGGTCACGACCGCTCCGTCGGCATTGGAGGGCGAGGGCTTCCCGGTGCGCCGCGCGTTCGCCGGTGTCGACCTGCGCGCGCTCGACCCGTTCATCCACATGGACCAGATGGGCGAGGTGGACTACGCGCCCGGTGAGCCAAGAGGCACGTCCTGGCATCCGCACCGTGGTTTCGAGACGGTCACGTACATGATCGACGGCACGTTCCGCCATCAGGACTCCAACGGCGGCGGCGGGCTGATCACCAATGGCGACACTCAATGGATGACCGCCGGCGGCGGCATCCTGCACATCGAGGAGCCGCCGGAGGACATGGTTGCCAGCGGCGGCCGCTTCCACGGCTTCCAGCTCTGGGTCAACCTCCCCGCCAGGCTCAAGATGGCGCCGCCGCGCTACCAGGACATCCGCGCGGGCCAGGTCGCGTTGCTGAGCTCGCCGGACGGCGGCACGCTGATCCGGGTGATCGCCGGGGAGGTCGACGGGCATCGCGGCCCTGGCGTGACCCACACTCCGATCACGCTCCTGCATGCCACCGTCGAGCCCGGCGCTCAGCTGAGGCTGCCGTGGCGTCCTGACTTCAACGCCCTGGGTTACGTGCTGGCAGGATCCGGGACCGTCGGCACCGGGCGGCGACCGGTGCGAACCGGCCAGCTTGCCGTGTTCGGCCCGGGAGACGCGCTGACGTTCGGCGCGCAGCGCCGGATGGACGGTCCGA
>JASHSO010000317.1 GCA_030038715.1 Streptosporangiaceae bacterium | reverse complement strand
GTCGCGCCGTGCTCAGCCGCCGACCTGGCGTTTGCCCACACGGTCTTCCAGGCGTCGGCGGTGGCGTCCGGGACGACGATCGCCCGCGAGATCTTCGGGTTGAGCCGCGGCTCGCGCCGGAGGGCCTCGCTGACGGGAATCTCCTCGGCTGGGATGCCAGCCTGGCCGCACGCCGCGATGAACCGGTCAGCGTAGCCCGGATCATCGATTGGCGTGGTGACGAACAGCCCGCCGGTGTCCTCGATGCAGTCGGCGGCGATCCGGCGCAGGACGAAGTTCTCTTCGATGCACTCCTGCGCCGCCTTGGGATCCTTGACGACGTAGCGGCCGCCGGAGTGCAGCAAGCCGTGGAACCGGCCCGTCGTTCCGGTGGCAAGGTCGCCACGCTCCACTAGGACGGTGCGGAGTCCCCGCATGGCCGCGTCTCTGGCTGCCCCCGTGCCGGTCGAGCCGCCGCCGATGACGAGGACCTCGCACTCGATGGTGCCGCCGGCCGGCGACGGCCGGCCGGCGGCCTGCGTTTCAGCCGCTACTCCACCCAGTCGAATGTCCTGGTGACTGCCTTCTTCCACAGCGCATACTCCCGGTCGCGCTTGGCGGGATCCATGTCCGGCTCCCACTGCTTGTCCAGGCCCCAGTTCGCCCGCAGGTCCTCGACCTCGCGCCAGAACCCGACGGCCAGACCCGCGGCGTAGGCGGCGCCTAGTGCTGTCGTTTCCGCGACGGTCGGCCTGATAACGGGAACCCCGAGAATGTCTGCCTGGAACTGCATGAGCAGCTCGTTCACGACCATACCGCCGTCGACCTTGAGCGAGGTCAGCTCCACACCTGAGTCGGCGTTCATGGCGTCAACGACTTCCTTGCTCTGCCAGGCAGTGGCCTCAAGTACGGCGCGCGCGATGTGGCCGGCGTTGACGTACCTGGTCAGGCCCGCGATGACGCCCCGAGCGTCGCTGCGCCAGTACGGCGCGAACAGCCCGGAGAAGGCGGGCACGAAGTACACCCCGCCGTTGTCGTCGACGGACTTGGCTAGCGACTCCACTTCCGGCGAGGTAGCGATCATCTTCAGGTTGTCCCGCAGCCACTGGACCAGGGCACCGGTGATCGCTATCGAACCCTCCAGCATGTAGATGGCGGGCTGGTCGCCGATCTTGTAGCCAAGGCCAGTGATCAGGCCGCTCTTGGACGGAACCGGCGTGGTCCCGGTGTTGAGCAGCAGGAAGTTGCCTGTTCCGTAGGTGTTCTTGGCCTCACCGACCGAGAAGCACGTCTGGCCGAACAGGGCAGCCTGCTGGTCGCCCAGGTCCCCGGCGACGGGAATGCCGGCCAGCGTCCCGATCGCCTCACCATAGACCTGGCTGGAGGGCCGGATCTCCGGCAGCATCGACTTGGGGATGCCCAGCGCAGCGAGGATGCCGTCGTCCCACGCCAGCGTCTGCAGGTCCATCAGCAGCGTCCGGCTGGCGTTGGTCACGTCCGTGACGTGCACGCCGCCGCTCGGCCCGCCGGTCAGGTTCCAGATGCACCACGTGTCAATGTTGCCGAAGACCAGGTCGCCGGCTTCGGCCCGTTCCCGTGCCCCCGGCACGTTCTCGAGCATCCACTTGATCTTCGGCCCGGAGAAGTACGTCGCGATCGGCAGTCCGGTCGTGCCGCGGAAGCGGTCCTGGCCGCCGTGCGCGGCGAGCTCGTCGCAGATCCGGTCAGTCCTGGTGTCCTGCCAGACAATCGCATTGCTGATCGGCTCGCCTGTCGTCCTGTCCCAGACGACGGTGGTCTCACGCTGATTAGTGATGCCGACGGAGGCCAGGTCGGAGGCGGACATCCCGGCCTTGCCCAGGGCTCCCGCGATGACCTCCTGGCTGCGCTGCCAGATCTCCTTGGCGTTGTGCTCCACCCAGCCAGGCTTCGGGAAGATCTGCTCGTGTTCCTTCTGATCGATAGCCACGACCCCGCCGTGATGGTCGAAGATCATAAAGCGAGTCGAGGTCGTTCCCTGGTCAAGCGCTCCTGCGTAATCAGCCATCTGTCCTCTCCCTTGTGGGTCAGTCCCCCTAGTCCGTCGCCTACTGCGCGTCGTGCCCAGCCCCGCTCCCTGCGAACGTCTGCGCGGCCGCGCGGATCAGCAGCCAGGACGATGTCGCCCCCGGGTCCTGGTGATTCGCACTCCGCTGACCTAGGTAGCTCGCCCGGCCCTTCCTGGCCACGAGCGGGATCGTCGCCTTCATGCCAGTTTCCGCGGCCGCCGCGGACCGGGCCAGCGCGTCGCCGAGGCCAGCGCCCTCCCCCAGCGCCTCGCGCAGCGCGTCGACCGCAGGTACCAGGGTGTCGATCATCGTCTTATCGCCCAGCTCGGCCTTTCCGCGGTTCTGCACGCCGGTCACGCCGGCCGCAAGCGCCGCCGCCCAGTCCTCGCCGGACAGCTCGGCCTTGCCTGCCGCGGACGTGCCCATCTGCAGGAACAGGGTCCCGTACAGTGGTCCGCCCGCGCCGCCCACGGTGGACACCAGCGTCATGCCCACCGTCTTCAGAAGCGCCCCGACGTCCGGCTGAGCACCAGCGTCAATCTTGGTCAACACTGCCTGCATGCCGCGGTTCATGTTGATGCCGTGGTCGGCGTCGCCGATCGCGGCGTCCAGCTCGGTGAGGTACTCCTTGTTGTCGGCAACCGCGCCGGCGAACGCCCGGACCCAGTCGCTGGCCTGGCCGTAGGAAATCCGCACTTAGACACCCCAGCGCAGGCCGGGTGTGTTGACCGGCGCGTCCCACAGCGCTGTCAGCTCGTCGTCGAGCTTCAGCAGGGTGATCGAGCAGCCCTGCATCTCCAGCGAGGTGATGTACGGGCCGATGAGGTTCCTGGTGATCGTGATGCCGCGGCCAGAAAGGAACTTGTTGAGCTCGTTGTAAACGATGTAAAGCTCGATCAGCGGAGTGCCGCCCATGCTGTTGACGAAGGCGAGCACACTGTCGCCAGAGTTGTACGGCAGGTCCTCCACGATCGGCGTGGCGAGCATGCTCACGATGTCGTGCACGGGCGCAAGCTCCCTGCGCTCCCGGCCAGGCTCGCCGTGGATGCCGATCCCGATCTCCACTTCACTGGCCCCGAGCTCGAATGTCGGCTTTCCGGCCGCCGGAACCGTGCACGAGGTCAGCGCCATGCCCATGCTGCGTCCGTTCGCGTTGACTCGGCGGCACAAGTCAGCCACTTCCGCCAGTGACCTGCGCTGCTCGGCGGCGGCACCGCATATCTTCTCGGCGAGCACCGTCGCGCCGACACCGCGCCGTCCCGCCGTATACAGGCTGTCCTGTACGGCCACGTCGTCGTTGATGACGACCGCCTGGACCTCGACGCCCTCCGAGCTGGCCAGGTCCGCGGCCATCTCGAAGTTCAGCACGTCGCCCGTGTAGTTCTTGACGATGTGCAGCACCCCAGCGCCGCCGTCCACCGCCTTGGTGGCCGCCAGCATCTGATCTGGGGTTGGCGAGGTGAACACCTCACCAGGACAGGCCGCGTCGAGCATTCCCATCCCGACGAAGCCGCCGTGCATCGGCTCGTGGCCTGACCCGCCGCCGGACACCAGGCCAACCTTGCCCTGCACGGGCGCGTCGGCCCGCACCACGACGTTCGGTTCGGTCAGCACCCTGACCCGGTCCGCGTGGGCTGCGGCGACTCCTTGCAGCGCCTCCTTAACGACATCGGCCGGATCGTTGATCAGCTTCTTCATCTGCGGGGCCTCCTCCGCTGCCCTGGATTAGCATCCGGCTAGCTGTTACTCGGGGACGGGCCACCGGGCTGGTGCCGGGGCCCCGGCGCGCGATGACCCGTCCTGGCTGTCGGTTACACGATCTCGCCGGTCGGGTGCTCGGGCCCGGCCCGGCCCGCCGGAACCTCCACCGGAGTGGGCTGCTCCAGGCGCGCGTGCAGGACGTCGCCGACGAAGAAGTCGTAGACGAGGACTCCGATAATGCCGCCGATGAGCGGCCCGACTATCGGTATCCAGAAGTAATTGCTGAACATGAATGGTGCGGTATGATCTGTGCCAGGCAACGCCACTTTTCCCCATCCCGCGAAGAAGGCGAATAGCCTGGGCCCGAAATCACGGGCCGGGTTGATTGCATAGCCGGCGTTCGCGCCATACGACATTCTGATGGCCGCCACCGCGAAGCCTATGATAAGCGGAGTCATGTTCGAGCCAGGCAGCAGATTCCTGCCGTCGGTGATAGCCACGACCAACATGAGCAGGAATGCCGTGCCGGCTATCTGGTCTATGAGTGGTCCCCAGACCGAGCCGTGGAAGTACGCCGCTGGGAACGTGGCGAATATCGAATAGGTGGTGAGCGCATTACCCGCGCTCTTGTGCACGCCCTCCGCGGCCAGGGTCGCGTTGATCGCGCTCTTGTACACCAGGAACACTAGCGCCGCGCCCACGAAAGCCCCGACCACCTGGGACCCCCAGTACGGCAGCACCTTGTTCCAGGAGAATTTGCGCCGAACCGCCAGTGCCAGGGTCACCGCCGGGTTGATGTGCGCGCCGGTCACGCCGCCCGCTACCCAGACGCCCATGGCGACGGCCATAGCCCATCCCCACGTGATCAGGAGCCAGTCACCCGCCGCGTCGAAGATCGTGGTCGGCGATGCGGTGCGGCCGGACCC
>JASHSO010000316.1 GCA_030038715.1 Streptosporangiaceae bacterium | reverse complement strand
GCGGAAGATCGAGTCCATCTCGTCGAAGAACACGATGACCGGCATGCCCTCGCTCGCCTTCTCACGGGCGCGCTGGAAGACAAGCCGGATGTGTCGCTCGGTCTCCCCTACGTATTTGTTCAGCAGCTCCGGGCCCTTGATGTTGAGGAAGAAGCTCCTGCGCTCCTTGGCGGGGGCACTGTCAACAGCCTCGCCGTCCTCCTGCGCACCATCCTGCGCGGCCCGCTCGGCGACCTGCCGAGCCAGGGAGTTCGCGACGGCCTTGGCGATGAGCGTCTTCCCGCAGCCGGGCGGCCCGTACAGCAAGACGCCCTTGGGCGGCCTGAGCTGGTGCTCCTTGAACAAGTCAGCGTGCAGGTACGGCAGCTCGATCGCATCGCGTATCTGCTCGATTTGAGGGCCCAGGCCGCCGATCTCGGAGTAGGTGATGTCCGGCACCTCCTCCAGGATCAGCTCCTCGACCTCGGCTTTGGGTATCCGCTCGTAGACGTAGCCCGACCGCGGCTCCAGCAGCAGCGAGTCGCCGGAGCGCAGCGTCGCGTTCCGCAGCGGCTCCGCCAGCCTGGCAACTCGCTCCTCGTCGGCGTGCGAGATCACCAGTGCGCGGTCACCGCCGTCCAGGATCTCCTTCAGCATGACCACTTCGCCCACGGTCTCGTATCCCTGGGCTATGACCACGTTCAGCGCCTCGTTCAGCACGACTTCCTGGCCGGGCTTGAGCTCGGCAAGCTCGATGCCGGGGCTCACGCTGACCCGCATCTTCCGCCCGCCAGTGAACACGTCGGCCGTGCCGTCATCGGCCGCCTGCAGGAAAATGCCGAAGCCGCTCGGCGGCTGTGCCAGCCTGTCTACCTCCTCCTTCAGCGCGATGATCTGGTCTCGCGCATCGCGCAGGGTGCCCGCCAGGCGCTCGTTCTGGCTCGTGATCGCCGCGATGTTCGTCTCTGTTTCGCGCAGCCGCTGCTCAAGCAGGTGAGTCTGTCGAGGCGCCTCGGAAAGCCGACTGCGGAGCGCCGCCACCTCCTCTTCAAGGAAGGAGATCTGCGTGGTCAGGACCTTGACCTCGTCCTCGTGCCGCCCGGAGTGAATGCTGTCGTCACGAGAGGCCATGCCCCTCACCCCCTCCCGAGAGCTGAGTTACCTAGACCCTACCTATCCAAGGTGGCTAAGTAACCAGCCGAAGGGCGCCGACTCGGCATTCTGAGTCACGATCCGGAAAACTCAGGCCCGCCGATGCCCGCGGGCCCGCTGGCGTCTCCGACCAGCGCGGCCCTTCCGCCGCCAGACGGCCGACGCCGCCGCGGCGGCGCGGCGACCCCGTCCGCCAGCCGCCTTGCCGTCATGAGGAAGCCCGTATGCCCGACCATCCTGTGCTCGGGCCGGACGGCAAGGCCATCGACGTGCCAGCTCCGTTGCAGCGTTTCCCAGGCCGCCGGCTCGGCGAAGTTCCCCTGGTCGCGAGTCGCCGTGACAATCCTGGCGAGCTGGGTAGTGGTCGCCACATAGCAGCACAGCACGCCGCCAGGAGCCAGCATGGCGGCCGCCGCTCCGGCGTGCTCCCATGGCGCGAGCATGTCGAGCACGACGCGGTCCGCCTCGCCGCCCACCTCCGGGTCCAGTTCCCCGGCCACCAGCCGCCAGGCTGGGTGCGGGCCGCCGAAGTAGCTCTCCACGTTGCCCGCCGCTATCTGCGCGAACTCGGCGCGGCGCTCGAAGGAGATCACTCGGCCAGCCTCCCCGACCGCCCTGAGCAGCCAGCAGGTCAGGGCGCCCGACCCTGCTCCGGCTTCCACTACGCGGGCGCCCGGAAAGACGTCGGCGAGGCCTACGATCTGCACAGCGTCCTTCGGGTAGATCACGGCGGCCCCTCGCGCCATCGACACTGTGTAGTCGGCGAGCATGGGGCGCAACGCGACGTAGGCGGTGCCGGACGCCGACATCACGACGCTGCCTTCCGGCAGCCCGATAATGTCGTCGTGCGCCAGCGCGCCGCGGTGGGTGTGGAAGGACTTGCCCGCCGAGAGCACCAGCCGATGCTGGCGCCCCTTCGGGTCAGTGAGCTGGACCTGATCGCCTGGCGCGAACGGCCCGCGGGGCGGCTTGATCACCCCTGACAGGCTAGCCCTCCCGGCAGACCTGGGCCTACGACCAGCATGGGGACAATCACGCTCCGGCGAACGCGTGGTCGAGGTCGGCGGTTGACAGCACGCCGTAGACCTGCCCCGACGGCTCGACCAGCAGGTACTCCGAGGCGGGCGCACGACGCACGGCCTCGATCAGGTCCATGCCCGACAGGTCGGCCGACAAGATCATGTCCGGGTCCAGCGTCCTGGCCAGGGAACCAGCGTCGACCCAGGGTCGGCGCTGCTCGGGTGTTGCCAGAACGGCGCCCTCGTTCACGATGGCTATCGGCTTGGAGTCCCGGTCGACCACTACCAGGGCCCTGGCCTGGGCCAGGTCCGCGCGCCTGATCGCTTCGGCCAGCGGCAGGTCAGCCGGGATCGGTATAGCCCGCCTGGCCAGCGCACGTGCCCGCAGGGCCGGCAGCCGCTCGCGCACCCGGGCCAAGCGCAGCACCTGTCCAGCGCTCATCCACAT
>JASHSO010000315.1 GCA_030038715.1 Streptosporangiaceae bacterium | reverse complement strand
CCGTCGGTGATCGCGTCACGCAACTCCAGCCTGGCGGCCTGCCGTAGCTCGATGAGAATGGCGGAGAACCCGTCAAAGTGCGGAATCGTGAAGAACGAACGCGGGTGTGCCGCCAGAACGGCCTCCTTCTCGCTGAGGTCTTCCACGCATACCGCAAGGATCGGCCCATCGGGCGGTGTCTCCTCGCCGAACCGCCGGAGATCGGCCTTGCTGAACGGTCGTTCCCAGGCGAAGGCTTTCCCGGCTACAAACCAGGTCCGGTTGCCGTGCCGCTCTCCCTCCGTCACCTCGGGCAGTTCCCCGGCAATCTCGGACACGTCCTCCATCGTCATCATGTCCAGCACGGTAACGCAGACCCGGCGATCTTGGATCAGGACGGGAACGCGCTGAGTCCCGCCTGATGCCGCCCGCCGGTTCGCCGTGCCCCCAGCAGGCCAAGGACAGCGCCAGGCCCCCTCACGCGCCGTAACGCCTGGCGCCGCCCTTCACGCCGAGCCGCTCGGCGCCGCGGCCGTCATTCAGCGGCACGCGGGCCATGCCTCTCGGCGGGCCGACCTCCCTTCAGAAACTGCAAGCACAGAAGTGACAGCGAACTCACCGCACGATGACGCGAGAACCGCCATGATTTTTCGTGCTAGTGCGTGAAACGCAGGGAGTGAGTGTGGCGAAGATGGCGTCAGGCGACCCGGAGCCCGATGATGCCAGGCTGCTCAACATGGTCCGGGCCGGCGACAGCGCGGCGTACGCGACTCTGTACCAGCGGCACGAGCAGTCCGCGCGGCGACTGGCCCGCGAGCTAGTCGCGGCGCCGGCGGACGCCGACGACGTCGTAGCCGAGGCGTTCGCGCGCGTGCTCGACGTGACACGGCGCGGCGGCGGACCGACCGACGCCTTCCGGCCGTATTTGCTAACCGCCCTGCGGCGCGTGTGCTACGACCGCCTGCAGGGCCAGCGCCGCCTGGTGCCGACAGGGGACCAGGAGATGCCGGACCCGGGCGAGCTGTTCATCGATCCCGCCGTCGCCAGCCTGGATAACTCGCTGATCATGCGCGCGTTCCAGTCGCTGCCTCAGCGGTGGAGCGCAGTGCTCTGGCATACCGAGATCGAACAGGCCAGCCCGGCCGAAGTCGCCCCGCTGTTCGGGCTCTCCCGCAACGGCGTCGCAGCGCTCCGGCATCGCGCCAAGGAAGGGCTGCGTCAGGCATACCTGCAGATGCACGTCTCGCGAGTTCTCCGCCAGGAGTGCAAGCCGGTGGCGGAACGACTCGGCGCGTACATCAGGGACGCGCTGTCCGAGCGGGATGCGGCGACGGTGACCGAGCACCTAGCCAGGTGCGACGAATGCCGGGCGGTCTGTGCCGAGCTGACCGACGTCAACGCGACGCTCCGCGGCCTGGTCGCCCCGGTCTTCCTGGGTGGCGCGGCTGCCGCATACCTGTCCGGAGCTGGGCATGGCACTGCAGCCGCAGTGGCCGCAGGCGCAGCCAGGTCGGCAGCCGGGGCAACAGCGGCCAGTGGGCCGACTGCGGCAGGCGCAGCCGGGCCCGCGGCTGCCTCGGCGCACGCACTCGGACCGACAACCGCCACGACGGGCACAACCGGATCGGCAAGTACGAGCTCGATCACTGCCATGGCCAGCAGACTTGGTCGGCTCAGGCACCCTACCCGCCAGCAGCTCTGGCTCGCGGCCGGCGCCGGGATGGCGGCAGCGGCGGTCGCGGCGATCGCGCTCGGGGTGACCCTGTCCGGGCACACCACGGCGCTGCCGACCCGCTCGCGCCCGCCGCACGCCGCTGCTGTGACGTCGCCGCCTGTCGTCCCGAAGACGCCGAAGCCAACACAGCAGCGGAAGCTGCCGACAAAGGACCCCACGTCGCAGCCCGGCCCGTCGACGGCTTCGACATACCCGCAGCAGGTCGGCAGCTCACAGGGCGCCAGCATCTCGGTCGCGCCAACTCCGCCGCCATCCCGAAAGCCCGCAGCGCAACTGGCGGCAACCATCGAGGTCGACGGCAACTGGCCGCATGGCGGCTCGTCGATTCTCTTCGAGGTGACGGACACCGGCACCGCATCGACTGGGGAGCTGACCGCGTCGATCACGTTGCCGTCGGGTACTTCGCTGTTCGGGCGGGGATCGTACGGCCCGTCCGGCTGGACATGCCAGCCGACCGCCACCGGAGCCAGCTGCCGGCATGGCCCCGTCTCACCCGGCCAGTCGGCTCAGGGCGCCCTGTACATCTCCGTCTACGGCCGGCAGGCCTGTGGCCAGCCGGTGGAGCTTGCTGTCAGCAGCGGCACCCTGTCCGCCAGCGCGCAATCCGGCCAGGACATCCAGTGCGACTCCGGCCGTTTCGGCTGAGCAGCCCGGGACAAGTCGAGTTATAACTTGTCACCAGAAGCCTGCCGACGTACGCTGTCGATATATCGTGATCGTATCGCAGGAGGGCAGCATGATGGCGGGAGCGTTCCCAGCGGGTGACTTTTCCTGCGGCTCGTTCGACAGCCTGCAGTGCGCTGGCGAGTTCCTCAAGCGAGTCAGGCGCGGCTTGCTGGTCCAGGCCAGCGGGCATCGCGGCGGCGAGCCCTGGGAACGTGACTTTCGCGGTCGCCGGGGCCCCGGCCACTGGGGCGGCGGCTTCGCGGGCAACTGGTGGCCAGGGCCGCCTCCCCCGCCCGGACCGCCGCGCAGCCCGAAGGCCAGTCGCGGTGACGTGCGGGCCGCGATCCTGGCCCTGCTGCGGGAGCGTCCGCTCAACGGCTACCAGATCATGTCGGAGATCGAGGAGCGCAGCGGAGGCGCCTGGCGGCCAAGCCCTGGCGCGGTCTACCCAGCGCTATCGCAGCTCGCCGACGAGGGGCTGATCGCGGGCGATGAGTCCGGCGGCCGACGCACCTTCCGCCTCACCGACGCGGGCCGCGAGTACGTCGAGCAAAACCCCGAGATGGCACGTGGCGCCTGGGAGTCGACCGCGCAACAGGAAGCCTGGGAACTTCCTGGCCTGTTCGCCCAGGCTGCCCGACTGGGCGCGGGGATCGTCCAGATCGCCCACGCGGGCACGCCAGCTCAGGCCCGTGCAGCGGAACGACTGCTCGAGCAGACCCGCCGCGCGCTATACGGGATCCTCGCGGGCGACGAGCAAGAAGACGCGGACGCGCAAGACGACGACGAGCAAGACAAGTAGGCAAGAGGGCAGAACGATGGACGATCGCATCCGGATATCAGACGCCGACCGGGAACGCGTGACGGCCCGGCTGCGTGAGCACTTCGCCGAGGGCCGGCTTTCCTCCGAGGAACTGGACGAACGGATTACGGCGACTCTCAACGCCAAGACAGTCGGGGACCTGCGGCTGATCACAGCCGATCTGCCCGAGCCGGCACCCGCGTCGCCACAGGACGGATGGTCGCCGCGGTCGTTCCGGCCAGTCGCCGGGTTCCGTCGCGGTCCGCGGCTGCTTCCGCTGGCGCTGCTCCTGCTCCTGGTTGCGTTTGTGCTGCCGGGGCCAGGTTTCGTGATCTTCGGGTTCTTGCGGCTGCTGCTGGTCATCTGGCTCGTCACCGCCGTGGCCGGGATCATCGCCGCGGCCAGGTTTCGGCGGCGCATGCGGCGCCACTGCCAGTCCAGCTACGCAGACCACCAGGGTCAGTACGAGTGGCATCGCTCCTGACCCGGCCGGAACGCCAGCCAGCAACCACCTGGCTGCCCGTCCGCCCACGGCTGCCGGGAATCACTGCTGCTGGCCGTGGCCGCGCAACTGGAGCGTGCCAACGGCTGGCAGCGGCACCCACCCGCATACAGGCCCCGGCAAGCTGCCTGAATAAGGGCGGCGCGCTCCCAACCTGGCTGCCGACTAGGCCTGCCTGCTCCAACGCGGGCCGACTGCCAGCCAGGCGGTTTCCCAGCCCGCCAGCCTCCGCCTGTTCAGGACCAGCCGAGCCAGCCACGCTGCCGCTGCGAGCACGACGGCGATGGCGCCGAGCGCGATCGCCGTGGCGCTGATGACCCGGCCGCGGACCTGGCCTGCTGTGGGCGGTGGCAACTGCACCTGACCCGCGCGGTTCACCAGCACGGTGACGGCGCTGCCCGCGCTGGACCCGGCGGCGGCAGGGACGTCGCCGACATGCTCGCGTCCATCGACTGTCCACCGCGCGAGCGTCGGCTCCAGCCAGGCGTTCGAGCCGTGGTCGGAGAACGCTGGCCCCGGTGCCGCCTCCAGCAGGACCCCGCGAAGGCGCTGCCACGACAGCGATGCGTTGTGTGCCGCAGCGCTCTCCGCGTGCACCCAGGCACCGGCGACGACGCCAGCCACCGGGCTCGCCGCCAGGAACAGGGCGACCGCAGCCGGCGCTAGCCATGCCTCGATGCGGTCCGAGCGGCGGCGAAGCGGGTTGCCATCGAGGCCCAGCCTGAAAGTCAGCTTCATCCACGTCGTCGTGGGCGTTGCCATGATGACTACTCCAGCGCTGCCCGGATGCCACGTTGCACCCCTGTCCCAGGAGATTTTCCCCCGCTGTTGGCCCGTTCGCCATAGCGCCAGCTGATCCAGGCCGATCTGCCAGTCGGCATTGCGGCTAGTTCCTGCTATACCGGAACCATGGCTGGCGATGCGGCGGCCGCCCAGATGCGTCATGCCGCGACGGTGCTGCTCCGGTCACTGGACGCGGAGCAGCGGGCACTTGCGGCCCTGCCGTTCGCAGACGATGCGGCCCGGCGCTGGATCGAGTACCGGCCTAACACCCGGCCCGGCGTTAGCCTGGCGCTGGTGAGCCCGTCCAGCCGCAAGGCCGCCCACCAGCTCCTGGCATCCGCCTTGAGCGAGCACTGCTTCGCCCAGGCCATGGCCATCGTCGCGCTGGAGGAAGTGCTGGACCATCGCGAGGCCGGCGTGATGAACCGGCACAGCGGCGACTACTGGGTCACCGTTTTCGGCGACCCGACGGGAGCCGAACCGTGGTCCTGGCGTTTTGAGGGGCACCACATCTCGGTGACGATGACCGTGCACAGTGATGAGGTCTCGCCCGCGCCGGTCTTCCTCGGGGCGAACCCGGCCCGCGTCAGCTATGCCGGCCGGGTGGTGTCACGGCCGCTCGCGCCGGAGGAGGACCTGGCCCGGGCGCTGCTGGACGCGCTGGGCCCGGCGGGCCGCGCGGCAGCCATCGTGGCCGAGGACGCACCGATCGACATCCGCTCGGGCGTTTCGGCGCGGGCCCTGGCTGTGCTCGAGCCGCTGGGCGTCGCTGCCTCTGGGCTAGGCCCGACGGCACGCGCACTGCTGGAACAGCTCACGGGCCTGTACCTGGACCGGCTGCCCGCCGAGATCGCGGCAAAGGAGGCGGCCCGGGTGGCGCGCGGCGATCTCCACTTCGCCTGGGAGGGCCCAGTCACGGCAGGGTCCCGCCACTACTACCGGGT
>JASHSO010000314.1 GCA_030038715.1 Streptosporangiaceae bacterium | reverse complement strand
TTGAAGATCAGGGTCTGGTACGAAGGCTTGGCGCCGAAATAGGAGTTATTCCTGGCCAGGACAATCTTGCTATTCGGAGTCCAAGAGACGAACTTGTATGGACCCGTGCCTACCGGCGTCTTGCTGGCTGTCGAGAACGTCTTCGGCGCAACCATCGCGATCCGGGCCAGTCCATCGAGGAAGGCTGCGTAAGGCGCCTTTAGCTTGATCACTAGCTTGTACGGCGAAGGCGCGGAGTAGCTGGTGACGCCGAGCAGAGGCGTGTCGTGGATACTCTTGTCGGCCACCGCCTCTTTGAGCGACGCAATGGCAGCCGCAGCGTTGAACGGCTCGCCATCCGTGAACTTCACTCCCTGGCGAAGGTTGAAGGTCCAGACCGTGCCGTTGGCGTTCGACGAGTAGGACGTTGCCAGGTCAGGCGAGATCCCAAGGTTGACGGTGTAACGCACAAGCGGGTCAAACACCGTGTTGAAGATGACGTAATAGTACTCTATGAGGTCATTGGTGTAGGGATTGAAGTTGGTGATGTCGCCTGGTACGGCGACAGTCAGCGTCCCGCCAGCAGAAGTGCTGCTGGGAGACGAACCGGCGCTGCTTCCGCAGCCCGCCGCTAGCAGGGCTGCTGCTGCTGCTGCCGCCGCTGCTGTGGCCACCACCCACCGATGCCGTGCGAATCGATGCATGGAATTCCTCCTAAAGGCAAGTTCAGGCTCCTGCCTGGTTTCATGTTGCGGACTTTCTAAGTACGCGGGTCATCACCCCGACCTGCGCATAAGTGTCAAGTGCTTGAATGGATTTGGTCGGCTCTGTCACGAGACTGCCTGAAGCGGCATTTCGAGGGCCAGCGGCGGCACCGAGGTGCTGGGTGGCGTCGAGGCCAAGTCTCCGGATGTTGACGGCTTGACCGAAGGAAACGTCACCCTCGCGGTCGATCACCTCAACCTCGTCAGCGAAAGCCTGTCGGCCTGAGACAGTCGGGTACGTGTTTACCCAGAGTCGGGGCCTTATTTGTATGTGGTCCCAACGGACGGGTTGGGAATATCCACGACATCGTCGTAGAATGGCTCTCGGTAGTTGCCGTCTACCGAGTTCAGCAGGCATCGCAACGCTTCACCGCCTCTCGGGCTTGTTTACCGGTTAGCGACCTTATTGCCGTCCGCGACGGTGCTTCGGACGAGGTCTGGTTGGTGGATCTCGCTCATCGCGCCCTGGGCGCGCTCGATCGCGAACTGGATCCGCTGCCGCATCTCCGGACTGAGCGGCAGGAGGGGTCGGCGTGGCGGGCCGACGCTACGGCCGATGAACTCTATGCCCGCCTTCGCGACCTGGACAAACTTCCCGGCGTCCTCGCACACGGTGAGGTAGTCGTAGAGCTGGCGGTAGAGTCGAAGCGCCTCATCCAGCTGGCCTTGGGTGACGAGCAGGTAGAGGTCAGTGCAGAGCCGGGGAAGTACATTGGCCGCGCCGGCGACCCAGCCGACGGCGCCGACCGATAGATGCTCATACACCTGATTGTCGGTCCCTGAGAATACCGTCATGCGGCCATCGGACTGTTCGATTATGCGCATTATGCGGGTGACATCATTACTGCTTTCCTTGACGTAGTCGATGTTATCTAGGTAGGAGAGTCGAGCGAGTAGCTCTGGTGGGCTGTCAACACCGGTGGTAAAGGGATTATTGTAAATCATGATAGGGACGTCGATGCTCGAGGCGATGAGTTCGTAATGCGCGTAGAGTTCATCTTGGTCGGGCAGCGAATAGAACGGGTGGGTGATCATGACACCGGTGGCCCCGATCTCTTCTGCATACCTCGAGTTCTCGATCACCTGCCGAGTTGAATTCGCCGATGCGCCGGCCAGTACCGGTACCCGGCCGTTCACATGCTCGACCGTCTCCCTAATCAACACCCGGTACTCAGCACTTGTCAGGGACTGGCTCTCGCCAGTACTGCCAGCCGGGACTAAGCCGTGGACTCCCTCGCCTATCAAGAAGTCGATATGGGAGTGTAGGGCATCTATGTCTAGTTCGTCATGAATAGTAAAGGGAGTGACGAACGGGACGAATACACCCGCAAGCACGGGCATGCCACACCTCACAGAGTTTCGACTTAAGATAGTCGATTTTAGATAGGCGTTATACTGCTGTCAAGGAACTCGTCGCGGGCGGCCAGGCCGGCATGGCGGCAGCCCGGGCGGCGAGCTCAGCGCGTCGCAGGTTGTGGGTGACTGGGTCGTGGCAAACTTCGCGTGGGAACTGAATCCGAGGGGCGGCGGCGCGAATCGAGTGGTCGTCTGGCCGCGGCCCCTAGCCCTGTGGACGCAAACTTAGGTGTGAGCGCGGCTTGTGACCTGCATGTCGCCATAAACGAAAGGAGGCTTGGCACTCGTGAGCCTGCCTGAGCGCCAATCCCGGGCGGACGCTGTTGTGGGGGGCGACGACGACCGGTTCGGACCTTCCGCCCCTGGTGACCGGCTTTCCGAGGAGGTTGCCACGCGTATGCGTCAGGCCAT
>JASHSO010000313.1 GCA_030038715.1 Streptosporangiaceae bacterium | reverse complement strand
CTGGTATCCCAAACCGGCGTGCCGGTAGTGCGGTAGGTGAAACGAGCGCCGCGTGGCGAGCGTCCTGACGTGAGGTGGGCCAGGTTACTCCCGCGGTGGATGTCATGGCGGACGTCACAGACGTTGTCGGGCGGCGGTAGGCCGTGACGCGGGCCGGCGGCGGTAGGCCGTGACGCGGGCCGGCGGCAACACGCCGTAAGGCGGGCCGATGGCGGTAGGCCGTGACGCGGGCCGGCCCCGGCACCCCTTGCGCGAGTCGCGGCAATCCCGGCATTCCGCTCCTGCCGGGGAGCCAGGCCAATCCTGCCGAAGACTAACTGGTCGCCCGTGACGGGAAGTCTTCGCCAGGATCCGGCGGACCCGATGCCGCGCGAGGATCGTCTCCCTACTCGGGTGAAACCCGAATTTTATGAAGTTAGTGCGCATCCCGGCTGGCGTTGTGGATCTTGGTTAGAGCTTCCTGAAGGTCACTTTGGGTGGGGCCAGCCAGCGGCGGTGATGGTGTGAGTCCGGCCGCGATGTCGATGGTCCGATGACGGTGAACGGTGCGGGCGAGCCCTTCCGACGAGCCAGCCCGGCGGGTCCTCGATCCAGCACACTGCTAGTGATCCCCGCTCGTCCCGGGGCCTACCATCCACGCCGCTTCAGCCCGGCGGTCTAGCAGAAGATCCACCACGCTTTGCGGATCAATGCCACTGGGATCAACCCACAGTCCGACGTGCGGCAGGCGATCGAGGCCTCGTTCGATAACCTCCTCGAACTCGTTAACCGGCCGGCCGCAGGCTGCGGCCCGGACCCGGCCGATGAACTGCGCGGCCTCGGGGTGATCTGAGCCGCCGTAGCGGTCCGCCAGATACGCGGCTTCCTCGGGCAGCCGGTCAAACCCGCGCTGCCGGAGCACCGCCACGGGCGGGCGGAGCACCACGAAGTTGACTGGCCGGCCGCCCAGGACCTCGGTGAGCACCTCGAACCCCTCGTTGATGATCGAGTCAGTGACGATTGCCGTGACTCCGGCATCGGCGAATGCGGCGGCGACCAGGCATGCGTTGCGGATCCGCAGCGCATACTGGGCGCCCGCCCGGCCAGTCAGACGCCCGGTGCCGGGGTCGCTATCGCTGGGCACCGCCCAGCGGCAGCCGGATACGATCAGTCGCTGCATCTCATCGCCGTCGACGTGCGCGGCGAGCGGTAGCCGTTGGGCAAGCAGGCGGGCTGTCGTTGTCTTACCAGCGCAGGCGTTGCCGCAGATGACCCAGATCGCGGCGCTCCTGGCTGGCTGGCAGGCCTGCACGGAAGTCATCAGCCAAGTCTCGCGCAGCCGAGCGAGACACGCGGGGACACCCGGCCACGCCAGGGCTCAGGAAGACCTGGCCAGCGCGCAAAATCCGCGCTCACCAACCGCAAACCCGCAGGCCAGCGCCTCAGAGCCCGGCAAGACTCCGTGATCGTGATAAAAGTCGGGTCGTCGGGTGGCGGGCCGGCGGCAGCACGCCATGACGCGGGCGGGCGGCAGCACGCCGTGACGCGGGCGGGCGGCGGCACGCCATGACGCGGGTCGGCGGCGGCACCCCTTGCGCGAGTCGCGGCAATCCCGGCATTCCGCTCCTGCCGGGGAGCCAGGCCAATCCTGCCGAAGACTAACCAGTCGCCCGTGACGGGAAGTCTTCGCCAGGATCCGGCGGACCCGATGCCGCGCGGGGATCGTCGTCTAATCGGGTGAAATGCCGCCCGCCAATAGTGAACTTGCCAAACCTGTGCGGCAGGTGAGCGCGATGAGACCGAGGATGCGTGACCTGCGGTTACCGCGTGCGGGGTTCAACCCAGCTTGCCGGGCACCATCGGGGTGTCGGCACCGCGCGGCCTGCGGGTGATCTTGCTGCCGAGCCAGACGAGCGGGTCGTACTTGCGGCCGACCACCCGCTCCTTCAGCGGTATCAGGGCGTTGTCAGTGATCTTGATGTTCTCCGGGCAGACTTCGGTGCAGCACTTGGTGATGTTGCAGTAGCCAAGACCGAAGTCGTCCTGCGCGATCGCGCGCCGGTCCGCGGTATCAGCCGGATGCATCTCTAGCTCGGCCACGCGCATCAAGAAACGCGGCCCGGCGAACGCGTGCTCATTATCGGGGTGGTCGCGTATGACATGGCAGGTGTTCTGGCACAGGTAGCACTCGATGCACTTGCGGAACTCCTGCGAGCGCTGAACGTCGACCTGCTGCATCCGGAACTCGCCGAGCCCGATCGAGGGATCGGGGGTGAACGACGGGATCTCTCGTGCCTTCGCGTAGTTGAACGAGACGTCGGTGACCAGGTCCCTGATCACGGGGAACGTGCGCAAGGGCGTGATCGTGAGTACCTCGTCCGCCGCGAAGTTCGACATCCGGGTCATGCATGCAAGCCGCGGGCGCCCGTTGATCTCCATCGAGCAGGACCCGCATTTGCCTGCCTTGCAGTTCCACCGGATTGCCAGGTCGCCTGCCTGGGTTGCCTGCAGCCTGTGCAGCACATCCAGCACGACCTCGCCCTCGTTTACCTCGACGGCGTAGCCAGTCAGGCTGCCTTCGCCACGGTCGCCCCGCCAGACCCGCAGTGCTGCCTCGTAGCTCATCAGTGGGTCTCCTCGCTCGCTCCGGCGATAGCAGTGGTCGCGGCAGGAGCCGCGGCTGGCATGGCGGCCAACTCCTCCTCGGTCATGTACTTCTTAAGCTCGGCCTTGTCGAACAGCTCCAGCAGGTCGGCTCGCATGGGCGGCAGCGGTTGCTTGGTGATCGCTATCTGGTCGCCTTCCAGCGCACAGGCCAGGTTGATCTTCCGCCACTCGGGCGACATGCCGGGAAAGTCGTCGCGCGTGTGTCCGCCCCGGCTCTCCTGTCGCTCCAACGCGGCGTGGGCCACGCATCGCGCCATCAGCATGATGTTGCGCAGGTCAAGCGTCAAGTGCCAGCCCGGGTTATAGGCGCTACCGCCGGCCGCCGACACCGACGCGGCCCGCGCGCCGAGCTTGTCGAGCTCGGCCAGCGCCTGCTTGATCTCGGACTCGGTCCTGATGATGCCCACCAAGCTGCTCATCGTTTCCTGGACATCGGAGTGCACGGCGTATGGGTTCTCCCCGCCCGGGCGCTGCAGTGGGGCAAGCGCTTCCGCCTGGGCGGCGCCAATCGAGCCCTCGTCCGGCACCGGGCGCTTGGCACCGAGCCGCCCCAGGTACTCGGCAGCGCCCTGGCCGGCCCGGCGGCCGAACACCAATAGGTCGGACAGCGAGTTGCCGCCCAGCCGGTTCGAGCCGTGCATGCCACCGGACACCTCGCCGGCGGCAAAGAGTCCCGGCACGCAGGACTCGCCGGTATCGGGGTCCACCTCGACGCCGCCCATCACGTAGTGCTGAGCCGGACCGACCTCCATCGGTTCCTTGGTGATGTCGACTCCTGCAAGCTCTTTGAACTGGTGGTACATCGATGGCAGCCGCCGCAGGATCTCCTCGGCCGGCAGCCGGGAGGCGATGT
>JASHSO010000312.1 GCA_030038715.1 Streptosporangiaceae bacterium | reverse complement strand
AGTCCGACCGAGATGGCCATCGAGAACGCGTCCATCACGCCAGCCAGGGTCGATCCCTGCTTACCGAGCTTCAGGAACACTTCTCCGATGCCGTCGTCCGGATAGGTGGATGCGGTCATATAGCCCTCTGCGCCAGCGACCGAGAAGCGCGTCACCGTTGCAGAGCGCTGCTTAGGCAGCCGCCGCCTGACCGGCCTGACCTCGTGCGGAGCTGACACTGCGGAAGCCTCGGCGGTCTTCGTCTTCGCCACCGACAACGGCTGCCCTACCTTGCAGTTGTCCCGGTAGATCGCCAAGGCCTTGAGGCCGAGCTTCCAGCCCTCGAAGTAGATCTTCTCGATGTCCTCGACCGTTGCGCTCTCCGGCATGTTTACGGTCTTCGAGACAGAGCCACTCAAAAGTGGTTGAACCGCCGCGATCATTCGTACGTGTCCCATCGGACTGATCGCCCGCTCGCCCATCGCGCAGTCGAACACTTCGTAGTGCTCCTGCCGCATGCCCGGGGCGTCCACCACGTGTCCCTGCTCGGCGATGTACTCCATGATCGCCTCGGCCTGCTCCGACTGGTAGCCCAGGTTCTTCAGCGCCCGCGGGACCGTCTGGTTGACGATCTGCATCGACCCGCCGCCGACGAGCTTCTTGAACTTCCGCAGCGCCAGGTCAGGCTCGATACCTGTAGTGTCGCAGTCCATCATCAGGCCGATGGTGTTGTGACTGATCATGCCGTTCGCCACGTAGGTGACATTGTCAGGAACGGACAGATCGTACGTGGGCTGCACTCCGCCGTCCTCGTTGCTGGCGACCCGCTCGAACAGGTAGCCAAGCGCCTTCCCGAGCTGGAGGTCAGAACTCGGCTCGGCCGAGGCCACCAGCTGCGCCTTGCGTGCACCGATGAAGCCCACGACGCCGACGAACTTCACTGCGTGAGCGGCATCCCGAAGCCGGACCTGGTAGCTAGGTCCGCCGCAGCCGCACTCGGTCGTCCGCGTCGTCGTAGCAAGCCCGATGCTCAGCAGCACTGTCCTGACTTCGCCGGCGAAGTCGGCGTGGGACGTCGAGATGCTGGGGACCCCGCCGACGACCGCGCCGTCAGCTTCGAATAGGCCTCGCAGGAATGCCGCATAAATCGCGACATCGTTGGCCTCGAGGATGACCGACGGGATCCTCGGCGCCGGGGATAGACCTTCGCGCCCGTATACGGGAAGCTGCGTCGCGAAACCCACAGCCTGCCACCACCGAGCTAGGCGAACCGACTGGAGTGAGATCTCGCGGTATCCGGTCTGCTCGCAAACGACCGGATCCAGGCTGAACAGCTCCTTCGCGAGCACTTGCAGGCGAGCCAGCACGTCCAGGTCGGTGTCGGCGACATAGAGCCGGATCCCCTCGGCATGCAGGCTGCCATTACCCGTGAAATAGCCGACGAACTCTGCGAGTTCCGCCGTGACCTGGTCGGGCACTCCGACGTGCCGGTCGTTGGGGAACTTCGCGTGGCCCAGTACGGGTAGTCGCACCGTCCGCGGCGAGCCGACAAGAGCTGCCATCTGCAAGGGCACCACGTCGCCGGGAGTGACATCGGCAAGCCGCTTCCACTCCCACTCGCCCGACTCCTCGTTCACGACCTTGACACGATGCGTCAGCGTGCCCTGGAGCACGTAACCGCCTTGAGTGCGGATACTTCGGGTCGGCTCCTCGCCGTTGATGAAGAATCTCGTCGCCAAGCGCGGGCCCTCATCGGTCGAGACGGTGAGCCGAATGTCCTGCCACTTGTCGCCATAGACGTCGCCGATCTCAGCCAGTCGGGTCAGGCCTCGATCTGTCGTGATGAGGGTCTCGCCCGTCAGGCACCCGGTCGGGGCCAGCAGGCTGGCCTGCGCGTTGCGATAGCCGTTGGTGTCCCCGACCTCCAGGCACTTCGTCCATGCCTTGTCCGCGGCGGCCTTGATGAGCACGTCCATCCCGCCGAGGGTTTTGATCTGCTTGCTCGCGTCGGCGTGCTTGCCCATGACCCGCTTATGTGCCTGCGCGTTGCGTGCGTATCCGTCGTATGGGCCTACGACCGCCGCTAGCTCGGCAGACTGACGGTAGGCCGTCCCGGTCATCAACGACGTGATCGCCGCGGCGATCGCGCGGCCTCCATCGGAGTCGTAGGCATGCCCGGTCGCCATGAGCAGCGCACCTAGATTGGCGTAGCCGATGCCGAGCTGCCGGTAGGCCCGGGTCGTCTCGGTGATCTTCGCCGTAGGGAAATCTGCGAAGCAGATGGAGATGTCCATCGCGATGATGATCAATTCGGTAAGCCGCTCGAACCGCTCGACGTCGAACGTGTCGTCCTCACGCAGGAACTTCAGCAGATTGATGCTCGCCAGGTTGCACGAGGAATTGTCGAGGTGCACGTACTCGCTGCAGTTGGCGACTACTACGCCGCTGACGACGTAGGAGTGGTTGCGAGGCTCGGTCAGGTTGTAGGTGGTCTCGTAACCCCGAGACTCGCGCGAGAGCAGGTGAACGGTTTCATCGGTGTCGGCGAAGCCCGTCGAGCCGACCAGAGCACGCAGCTCCTGCTCGGCCACCGAACTGCTGAAACCAATCCGGGCTCCGAACTCTCGCAGCGAGCGGCCCGTTATCCGCAGCACGTATCGGGTGCCGGAGCCCAGCGCGGTCAGGCACACACTGCCCGAGATCCCGAGCGAGCCGAGCAGCTCCTGCACGCCAAGCAGCAACTCCTCGGACTTGCTGGCAACACCGACGTATCCCTCCGAACCAGTAACGTGGCCGTCCGCATCGAACAGCCCCTGCAGGAAGCCGATGACGGCTTCCTCTGGCGCCTCGAAAATGGCATCAGGCACGTGCCTATTCACGGGCGCGTTGCCAGCAGAAAATCCGAGGGCTCGAATGAATGCGGCGAGCGGCTTGCTGCTCACACGCAGCTCGCTCACTCCGGTCGCCTGAACACCCGGCCTGACTCCGGAACCAACGATGCGGGCGAGGAACTCGGCGTGCCTCGACATGGCCTCGTTCCCGTCCTGGTCGTTCCGGTAGACGGTCACGACGTCCTGATCGGTCACGAAGCCGTGGCCGGCCAGCCAGCCGAGGTACTGCCCGAGTTCGGCGTCCCACTTCTCGGGCACAGAGATCGCTTTACGGGACCGGCCGACGCCGAGCGCGCTCAGGGCAGCCGCTGGAATTCTCCTGTCCGCTGCACTGCGCGCCGCATAGTACACAGAGCGGACGACGCAATCGTCGCTATCAAGCTCCTCGGCGTGTATCCAGCCCCGGTTAGCCGTCCAGATGCGGTGGCCCGGCGTACAGCGCAGCCTCGAGCCATCAGAGAACGTCAGCTCGAGGATCTCGTTCCGGCCAGTCACCATGTACCGGCTCGGGCTCGTGGCCACGACACGCCCAGTCGGGTCTGACTGCGATGTCAGGTCATTTGTATAGACGGCGAATGTCTCGCCGGCTACTGCCCTGGCCACCAGGTCCCCTATCCGGATGAGCCCCTTGTCGGTGACGACGCGCTGATCGGCCGGGAAGCAGGGATTGCTGGCAGTGATGCGGCCCGACTCCGGACAGGTGTGCCAGTCGTTGATGGTGCTGTCGTACTGAATGCCGGGGTCGGCGCATTCCCAGGCGGCCTTGGCCATCTTGCCGAAGAGCTCCCGGGCATCGAGGCGGTCGATCGGCTCGCCGGTCGTGCGTGCCGCAAGCTCGAACGATCCGCCGGAATCGACGGCGCGCATGAACTCGTCGGACACCCGGACCGAGTTATTGGCGTTCTGGTACTGGACGCTGACTATGTCCTTGCCACCCAGGTCCATGTCGAACCCGGCATCGCGGAGAACCCTGACCTTCTCCTCTTCGCGCGCCTTGGTCTCAATGAACTCGAGAATGTCTGGATGATCGACATCGAGCACGACCATCTTTGCCGCCCGCCTGGTGGCGCCGCCGGACTTGATCGTCCCGGCCGAAGCGTCGGCACCGCGCATGAAAGACACCGGCCCGCTTGCCGTCCCGCCGGAGGACAGCAACTCCTTGCTCGACCGGATCCGGGACAGGTTAACCCCAGCGCCGGATCCTCCCTTGAAGATCAGGCCCTCCTCGCGATACCACTCCAGGATCGAGTCCATGGTGTCGTCGACGGCCAGGATGAAGCAGTTATGCACGCGGAGGTTGCCAGACAGATACTCCCCGCTCTCGGTCTGGATGTCGTAGACCTCCATCGGGCCGAGATGCTCGATCTTGCTAACGTCCAGCAGCCCGCGGTCCGATCCGCCCATATCGGGGTGCACGTACAGCAGGTGATCGCCCGGCCGGAGGAATCCTGCCACGGTGAACTCGCCAGCATGCAGCTCAGTCGCCCGCCACACCAAGTGGTCCGGCGTTACATCCAGCACGTGGCCCTCGGTCGTGCGAACCCGTAGCACCTCCTTGACCCCGTTGGCCTTAGTGGCCACGATCCGGGTGGTGCCATACGCGTCGTAGACCTTCGTGCCGATCGCGTTGTCGTCAACCAGCTTGCCGATAGGCACCGGCCCAGCTGGCGTGCTCACTGTCGCGTAATAGGGCTGACAAGCCGATACCTGTTGCGGCGAGGAGGTCCCAACGTTGAACCACACCGGCGAGTTGAAGCTGAACACCTGGTGGATCAGAGCGTGCTTGAGTTCGTGATCGAAGATCTCAGCGTCCTGCTCGGTGCCAAAGTAACCGTGCTCACGTCCGGCAGCCACGTAAGCGCCGACGACCCGGTCCACGAGTTGCTTCAGGCTCCACTCGCGCTGCGGGGTCCCAATAGCGCCACGGAAGTATTTGGTCGTCACGATGTTCGCGGCGTTAACAGACCAGAAGTCCGGGAACTCGACGCCGTGCTGCTCGAAATTGACCGAGCCATCGCGCCAGTTGGTCATCACGACGTCGCGCCGCTCCCAGGTGACTTCGTCATAGGGGTGGACACCCTCGCACGTGTAGATCCGGCGCAAGGTTAGCCCCTTAGCGCCCGCGCTGCCGCCGTGCGACGCTGCCCCGCTGGCCGTCTCGGTCATGTGCTCCCCCTTCACGGATCTGCTCGGACCAGATAACTGAGCCCGGCATGGCCCTTTAGTTGTTCCAGTCCCGGCCTAGCTGGTCGGCGCGGGCTGTTGCCCGCCCCCGCCGGTCGTGCGCCCGCTGGCCGAAGGCCGTGCCGTGCGCTCCGCTTCGATGCGCACCCCAGCCTCTTCTGCCAGGAATTCGGCGTCCTCCGGGCGCCAAGTAGCCAGGTGCTCAGCCCGCAGGGCGGCGATCTCAAGCTCGAAGTCAGCCAGAGATTCGAATCCTCGGTAGACCGAGGCGAATCTCAAGTACGCGACCTCGTCCAGGTCGCGAAGCGGGCCCAGGATGGCCAGCCCTACGTCATGCGAGGCCACTTCGCCGCTACCGCTGCATCTGATCGTGTCCTCGACCTGCTGGGCCAGCAGGGCAAGCTGATGCTCGCTGACGGGCCTTCCCTGGCACGCCCGCCGCACGCCGCGCACGATCTTGTCGCGATTGAACGGCTCGGTGACTCCGCTGCGCTTGGTAACTGTCAGGATCACAGTCTCCTGGGTCGTGAACCGGCGGCCGCAATCCGGACACGACCGGCGGCGGCGAATCGCGGCACCGTCGTCAGTTGTCCGACTATCGACGACTCTGCTGTCGGGATGCTTGCAGTACGGGCAGTACACGCGATGACCTCCCCGATCCGCCGGAGTCCCCTGTGGAGCACAACTTATAGGAAAACTACAACCATGCAACTACTAGATATTGTGGTCCGCCACGTTGCTGAGCGCAACTCGTCACCTTGCGGGCCGAATCCGCAGGTAGACGACGCGACACCCGGCCGACGAAGTCCGCGAGTGGCTGCGACGCGCCGGCGTGTCGTGAGCGCGGTAGGTTGCGCGTCCCTTCTGCGCCGCCCCGGCCGAGTAGAGTTCGCCCAGCCGCCAGGTCGACGGATGGGTCACCGCGGCACCCACAGCAGCTCGCCGGCCTGGATCTGCGCGCTGGTCAGCGAATTCGCAGTCATGATCTGCTCGACCACCAGGCGCGGATCTGCCGTGGGCTCTGCCGCGGTCGCAATGGACCACAAGGTCTGGCCAGGCCGCACGACAATCTCGTGCATTCCCTGATATCCGGCCCCCGGCCGACCGTGGTCCGACGCCTGAGCGCCAGCCGATGCCAGCACTCCGACCAGCGAGACGATCAGCGCTATGGCGACAAGCGCAGCTGACGCCACGACGACGCGGCCACGGACGGTCAGCCGCAGCGGAGGCGAAGGCGCTCGGCCGGACCTCGCTGCCTGACCCGGCTGGTCTGGCGTGGGCCGGACCTTGCCGATGGTGTCGGTACGGACGGCATGCCCCAGGGCCCTCTCCGACACCGCCGCGCTGGCGGACCGCAAGACACTGGCCGACCGCAAGACACTGGCCGACTGAGCCGCGACCGCCGACTGTGCCGCGACCGCCGACTGTGCCGCGACCGCCGATTGCCCCGCGCCGACGGTATGTGCCGCGCTGTCCGACGGCGTGGCACGCGCTCCACGTGCTGTGTTAGCCGCTTGAGTCACCAGGCGAAGACGCTGGCGTCGGCCGTCTGGTCTCGAGACCACCGGCACTTCGACCGCGCTCTCAGCGCTCATCGGTCCTCCCTAGACACGTCCGATCGGAACCTCAGTTCGATCGTACCTCTGTTCTATCGTATTAACGTTCGATCGAACGAGCGTACGGTATAGTCCTATCGCACGGGTACGACATTTTGAATGTTGGTCGAACAGATGTTTGAGATCCGAGCCCGGAACCGATAACCTCTGCTTCGACAGCAGGACCAGCCGATCCGGAGGCCCTCGTGAGCGACGCGGCCAGCCGCGCTGCCACGCAGCGTCGGACGAGGGCCTGGACGCGACAG
>JASHSO010000311.1 GCA_030038715.1 Streptosporangiaceae bacterium | reverse complement strand
GGCGCGACGGCTATTTACATCACCCACGACCAGGCCGAGGCGTTCGCGCTCGCTGACCAGGTGGGCGTGCTGCAGGCAGGCCGGCTGATCCAGTTCGGCCCGCCTGAGCAGATCTACACCGAGCCCGCGAGCCCGTTCGTCGCCAGGTTCACCGGCCTGTCCGGCGAACTCGCGGTCCGAGTCCGCCCGGACTCCGGCCAGGACGGCACCGTGCAGGTCGAGTCGGCTGGGGCCGAACTGCTGCGGCCGCTCAGCGTGCGCGCAGCAGAGCTAAACGGCGGCAACTCGCTGTTGATGATCAGGCCGACAGGAGTCCAGCTCGTCGGCACACACGCCGACGATCACCATCTGGTCGGCACCGTCGCCGACGTGGCTTTTCGCGGACGCGGCTACGAGCATGCCATCGACATCGCCGGGCACGGCCGCCTGACCGGCGTCTTCGCTGTGACCAGGGCGGAGCGTGGCGACGTGGTCGGCCTCCGGCTCGACCCGGTCGGCTGCCACATCTTCGGGGCCGACGACGAACCCGATACCGCGGTCACTGCCAGCGGCCCTGCGTCGTCTGCCCGGACCCAGCTGTCAGACGTCGGCCCGGAGTACCCGGCGCGGCTGGCCTGACTCTGTCGCGTTCGGATTGCCAGGGCGTGCGCCGGATCGTTGCGGCACGCGGTGTTACCGTGGTGCGGCCGCGCGCGGGCGGGCGGCACTGGCACGGCTCCGCCCCGTTCCCCTTCCAACGCACGGTTGCAAAGGAGCAGCACGATGGCACATGAGGTCAGAGGCGTCATCGCCAGCGCGAAGGGCGCGCCGGTCAGCCTGGTCACGGTGGTCGTGCCCGACCCTGGACCGGGCGAGGCGCTGGTCACCGTGCAGGCATGCGGTGTGTGCCACACCGACCTGCACTATCGCGAGGGCGGTATCGGGGCGGACTTTCCCTACCTGCTCGGGCACGAGGCGGCCGGGATTGTCGAGGCTGTCGGCCCGGACGTGACCGGACTTGCTCCCGGCGACTTCGTGATCCTCAACTGGCGCGCGGTCTGCGGTCAGTGCCGTGCCTGCCTGCGCGGTCGCCCGTGGTACTGCTTCGCGACGCACAATGCGGCGCAGCACATGACCCTCACCGACGGCACGCGGCTATCGGCTGCGCTCGGGATCGGCGCCTTCGCGGAGAAGACGCTGGTGGCCGCGGGCCAGTGCACGAAGGTCAACCCCGCGATCAAGGCGGAGGTGGCCGGCCTGCTTGGCTGCGGCGTCATGGCCGGGCTTGGCGCCGCGCTGAACACGGCCGGCGTCGGACGCGGCGACTCGGTTGCCGTGATCGGCTGCGGCGGGGTTGGGAACGGGGCGATACTCGGCGCCGCCCTTGCCGGTGCACGCACGATCATCGGCGTCGACGTGGACGACCGCAAGCTGGAATGGGCCCGCGGATTCGGGGCCACGCATACGGTCAACTCCCGATCCGCTGACCCCGTCGAGCAGGTCCGCGAGCTGACCGAGGGCAACGGCGCCGACGTGGTGATCGAGGCTGTCGGCAGACCCGAGACCTACAAACAGGCGTTCTACGCCCGGGACCTGGCGGGAACCGTGGTGCTCGTCGGCGTGCCGACCCCGGAGATGGAGTTGGACCTCCCGCTGCTCGACGTCTTCGGTCGCGGCGGGTCGCTCAAGTCCTCGTGGTACGGCGACTGCCTGCCCACGCGCGACTTCCCGATGCTGGTCGACCTGCATCTGCAGGGACGGCTGCCGCTCGAGCGATTCGTCTCCGAGACGATCGCGCTCGACGCCGTGGAGGAGGCGTTCGCGAAGATGAGCCGCGGGGAGGTGCTCCGCTCGGTCGTGGTGCTGTGACAGCGGGACAAGGTCCAGCCGTCGGCCCGACGCCGGCCGGGCCGACCTCGCCGCCAACAGCCCCGGCCGGGCCGGCCTCGCCGCCAACAGCCCCGGCCGGGCCAGCCACCAGGATCGCGATGTGGTCGGGCCCGCGCACGGTTTCCACCGCGCTGATGCGCTCGTTCGGCAACAGGGCCGACACCGTGGTGGTCGACGAGCCGCTGTACGCCTATTACCTGGCGCACACGGAGGTGGATCACCCGGCCCGCGACGAGGTCATCGCGACCATGCCGTCAGACTGGCGGCAGGTGCTGGACCAGCTCGTGTATGCACCGTTGCCCGACGGCAAGTCGGTCTACTACCAGAAACACATGACGCACCACTTGCTCGCCGAGGTCGACCGCGGTCCGCTCGCCGGGCTGCGGCACGCGTTCCTGATCCGGGACCCGCGGCGCCTGCTTGCTTCCTACGCCCGCGTGCGGTCCGCGCCAACCCTGGCCGACCTGGGCCTCGCCCAGCAGGCGGAAATCTTCCAGGCGTTTGGCGGCCCCGTCATCGACGCGGCCGATATCCTGCGTGACCCGCATTCGGCGCTCGAGGCACTGTGTGACGCGCTCGGCATCGGCTTCGACCCAGCCATGCTGAGCTGGTCCCCCGGCCCAAGGCCCACCGACGGCGTGTGGGCGCGCTACTGGTATGACGGCGTGTGGCGGTCGACCGGGTTCGGCCCGTACCGGGAGACCGGCCCTGTCGAGCTGCCCGCGGGCCTTGAGCCGCTCGCGGCTGCGTGCGAACCGTATTACGCCGAGCTGGCCGCCCATCGCCTCGGCCCGTGGCCGCTGGCTAGCAGCGGCCGTTAGCCGCCCGCCGACGTGGCCCTGGCGAGCCTGCCGTCAGACTCAAGCCCGCACCGCCAGGTCGCGACGGATAGTCGGCAGTGCGACATTCACGATCGTCACGTAAATCAGGTCCATCAGGGCACCTGTAATCAGCA
>JASHSO010000310.1 GCA_030038715.1 Streptosporangiaceae bacterium | reverse complement strand
CCTCCAGGTGGCCGGTCTCGCAGCTGCGGCCCCACAGGTTCTGGTCGATCGAGTACGGCGAGCGGCTGGTGACGGTGATCGGCAGGCCCTTCTCCGCCGCGAACGCGATGGCCTTGTCCCTGGTCATCCCCGAGTCCCTGACCGGGGCGATGACCCGCACCGCGGGTGCGAGGGCAGCCAGGCCCGCCTCGAATCGCACCTGGTCGTTGCCCTTGCCGGTGCAGCCGTGGGCGACCATGCCCGCGCCCGACTCCAGCGCGACCCTGGCAAGGTGCCTGGCGATCAGCGGCCTGGACAGCGCGGACACCAGCGGGTATCGGTCCATATACATGGCGTTGGCCAGCAGCGCGGGCATGCAGTAGCCATCGGCGAACTCCGCGCGCGCGTCCACGACTTCCGCCGCAACCGCGCCGCAGGCCAGCGCCCGGTCGCGAATGACGTTCATCTCCTCGCCGCCCTGGCCTACGTCGACCGCGAGCGCGATCACCTCGGCCCCGGCCTGCTCGGCGATCCAGCCGATAGCAACCGACGTGTCCAGCCCGCCGGAGTAGGCGAGCACGACCTTCTCTGTCACCTGCAGATCTCCTTGCGCCTCATCGCGGTTGTCTCATGTGTGGCTGGCCGCACGGCTGCCTCGCTCAGCCAGCCGGAGCAGCGCCTGGGCAAGCTCGTCGCCGCCGCCTGGATCCCGGGCGATGACCAGCACGGTGTCGTCGCCGCCGACGGTGCCGAGCACGCCCGGCCAGGCTGCGTGGTCGATGGCGGAGGCAAGCAGCTGCGCGGCCCCTGCTGGAGTCCGCAGGACGACCAGGTTCGCGCTGGCTTCGGCACTGACGAGCAGTTCGGCCGCAACCCGGGCGAGCCGCGATGCCGGGTCTGCCGCCGACGGCGCGAACGGGCCGCCAGCCAGCACCGCGGCGAGCGGGCCCGCCAGGCCGCCCGGCCCCGGCTGTCCCGGTAGCGCGTACACCAGGCCGCCATCGTGGCCGCGCAGCCTTACTGCGCCGATCTCTTCCAGATCCCGCGACAGCGTCGCCTGCGTGACCCGCACGCCCCGGCCGCCGAGCAGGTCGGCGAGTTCCTCCTGGGAATGCACTGCGACCGACTCCTGGCTGAGGATGGCCGCGATCTGCGCGTGCCTGGCTGCCTTGGTCAGCGGGCTCGTTCCCTGCGTCACCGTGACCGCGACCTGTCCAGCAGCCAGCACAGCAGCGCCTTCTGGGCGTGCAGCCGGTTCTCCGCCTGCTCCCATACCAGGCTGGCCGGGCCGTCGATGACCGCCGCTGCGATCTCCTCGCCGCGGTGTGCTGGCAGGCAGTGCAGTACCCGGCAGGCCGGGCCGGCCGCCGCCAGCAGCGCCTCGTCCAGCACGTAGCCGGCCATCGCCGCCGCGCGCTCGCTGACCTCCTCCTCCTGGCCCATAGACGCCCAGACGTCGGTCGCCAGCACGTCCGCGCCCTTGCAGGCGTCCTTCGGGTCGGCGAGGAAGCCTACGGACCCGCCGGTTCGCTCGGCGATGACGGCGGCCGCCGCGAGGACGCCGGCGGCAGGCCGGTATTCCTCGGGCGCGCAGATCCGCACGTGCAGGCCCGCGGTCGCGCCGCCTAGCAGGTAGGAGTGCGCCATGTTGCCCGAGCCGTCACCGAGGAACGTCAGAGTGAGCCCGGCCAGCCGACCGTAGGCGGCCTGGATCGTCATCAGGTCGGCGAGCACCTGGCACGGGTGGAACGTGTCCGACAGCGCGTTGATCACCGGCACGGTGCTCGCCGCCGCCATCGCCTCGATCCGGTCCTGGCCGAACGACCGCCAGACGATCGCCGCGACCTGCCTGGCCAGCACCCTGGCCACGTCTTCGGGCGGCTCGCCGCGGCTGGCGTGCGTGCTCTGGGAATCGATCACCAGCGGGAACCCGCCGAGTTCGGCGATGCCGACGGCGAACGACACCCTGGTGCGCAGTGACGGCTTGTCGAACAGCACGGCCACGGCTTTGGGGCCGGCCAGTGGCGTGGGCCCGGCGGCGCCGCGCTGCCTGGCCGCCTTGAGGTCGGCGGCCAGCGCCAGCACCTCAGCCTGCTCGGCAGGCGACAGGTCGTCGTCGCGCAGGAAATGCCGCGACAAGAAAGCCTCTGCCGACGAGCCCATCACGCCTCCCGTCCGGCCGCCACGCTGGCTGCCTGGAGTATCTGCGGCAGTGTCTTGGTGAACGACTTCGCCTCCCCGGCGGTCAGCACCAGCGGCGGTGCCAGCCTCACCACGTCCGGCTGCACCGCGTTGACCAGGAACCCGGCCCGCTGCGCCGCCGCCTCCACCGCGGCCGCGGCCGGCCGGGCCAGCGTGATGCCCAGCCACAGCCCGCTGCCGCGCACGCCCGTCACCAGCGGGTGCCCCACCGCCGCGATGTCGGCGGCGAGCTGGCCACCGACCTCCGTGACGTGCGCCAGCAGCCCGTCCCGCTCGATCGTGTCCAGCACGGCCAGGGCGGCCGCGCAGGCGACCGGGTTACCGCCGAAGGTGCTCCCGTGGTCGCCCTTGGACAGGACCGACCCGCACCGGCCGATGCCGACGCACGCGCCGATCGGCAGCCCGCCGCCGAGGCCCTTGGCCAGGGTCAGCACATCCGGCGCCACGCCCTCGCGCTGGTGGGCGAACCAATTTCCGGTCCGGCCGATACCGCTTTGCACCTCGTCCAGCACCAGCAGCGCACCGGCCTGGTCGCAGGCGTACCTGGCTGCCTTCAGGTAGCCGTCGGGCGGCGGCACGACGCCGCCCTCGCCGAGCGCGGGCTCCAGGAACACCGCAGCGCAGTCCGGGCCGACGGCGTCGGCGAGTGCGCCCGCGTCGCCGTAGGGCACGAACCGGACGTCCACCCCGAACGGCTCGAACGGGGCGCGGATCGAGCTCTTGCCAGTCAAGCTGAGCGCGCCCATGGTCCTGCCGTGGAAGCTGTGCTCGGCCGCGACGACGACCGTGCGGCCGCTCCCGTGCTGCGCGCGCCGGACGAGCTTGATCGCCGCCTCGTTGGCCTCGGCGCCGGAGTTGGCCAGGAACACCCGGGAGTCGGTGCCGAGCAGCCCGACCAGTCGCTCGGCGAGCTCTACCTGGCGCTCGTGCAGGTAGAGGTTCGAGGTATGCACGAGCTGAGCCGCCTGCTTGGTCACGACAGCCACCAGCGCCGGGTGCGCGTGCCCGAGTGAGCTGACCGCGATGCCGCCGATCAGGTCCAGGTAGGAGTTGCCGTCGACGTCCCACACCGTGCAACCGCTGCCGCGGGCGATCGCGACCGGCGGCACCCCGTAGGTCAGCATCATGCTGGCGGCGTACCTGTCTTGCAGTAGCTCAGTCGCTGACATCGCGCTCTCCAGGGCTCGGCGAGGGGGTTGATGCGGGGACCCGGTCAGGGACGACCATGGTTCCGATGCCGGAGTCAGTGAATATCTCCAGCAAGATCGCATGCGGCAGCCTGCCGTCCAGCACGTGCGCCTGCGGCACGCCGCCGCGCACCGCCGCCAGGCACGCGGACATCTTGGGGATCATGCCGTCGGCGAGGCCCGGCAGCAGCGCCTCTAGCTCGTCGGCGCTGAGCTGGCTGATCACCTCCGCGTCCGGGTCGATCCCGCTGCCGTTACCCGGCCAGCTCGCGTACAGGCCAGCCACGTCGGTCAGGAAGACCAGCTTGGCCGCGCCGAGCTGGACGGCGACGGCCGCCGCGGCGGTGTCGGCGTTGACGTTGAGCACCTCGCCGGCCTCGCTGCGCGCCACGGTGGAGATCACCGGGATCCGCCCGTCGGCCAGCAGCGCGGCCACGGCACCGGGATTGACCGCCTCGACCTCGCCGACGTGGCCGAGATCGACGAGCTCGCCGTTCACCTCCGCCTGCACCCGGCGCGCGGTCAGCAGGTGCGCGTCCTCGCCGGACAGTCCGACAGCGAACGGGCCGTGCTGGTTGATGAGGCCGACGATCTCCCTGTTCACCTGGCCCGTCAGCACCATGCGCACCACGTCCATGGTTTCTTTTGAGGTAACGCGCAGGCCCGCCCTGAATGTCGTCTGCATGCCGAGGCGGTCTAGCTGGGCACTAATCTGCGGCCCGCCCCCGTGTACTACGACCGGCCGCAGACCCGCGTAGTGCAGGAAGACCACGTCCTGCGCGAAGGCCAGCCGCAGCTCATCGTCGGTCATGGCGTTCCCGCCGTATTTCAGCACGACGATCTTCCCGTGGAACCGCTCCAGCCAGGGCAGTGCCTCAATCAGCGTGGCCGCCTTGGCGAGCGCCTCGTTCTGCCTGTGCGCGGTTCTCATGTCGAGTACGCGGAATTCTCATGCACGTATTGCGCGGTCAGGTCGGTCGTCAGGATCGTCGCGGCCTCCTGGCCAGCCGACAGCCGAACGGTGATCGTGACCTCGCGCGGTTTGAGGTCGACTGCCGACCTGTCCTCGCCAGGGGCGCCGCCCTTGCATACCCAGACGCCGTTGATGGCGACGTCGAGCTCGTCGGGCTCGAAGTTGGCACTCGTGGTGCCGACGGCGGCCAGCACCCGGCCCCAGTTCGGGTCTTCGCCGCCGATCGCGCACTTGAGCAGGTTGCACCGGGCGATAGCGCGGCCTACGTCGACTGCCTCTTGCTCGCTGGCCGCGCCGGT
>JASHSO010000309.1 GCA_030038715.1 Streptosporangiaceae bacterium | reverse complement strand
AGTCGAGCGCGGCGGCCGAGGCCGAGCGCCGCGCGGCCGAGGAGGCGAGCAAGGGCCGTGGCAGCGAGTTCAAGGCCGTTCGCGCCCAGATCAGAGAGCTGGCCGACGAGCTGGATCGGGTGGTCGATGCCGCGCACGGCGCGGAGATGACCCGGGCGACCCGTCAGATGCACCTCGACCAGATCGGCGGGCGTGCTCTTGAGGAGTTCGCCGTCGAGCCCAACGTGCTGGTGGCCGAGTACGGGCCGGACGTCCTCGTTCCCCCCAGCGGCGAGGACGAACCTGCCGTCGTCTTCCACCGGGAACAGCAGGAGCGCCGGGCGCAAACTGCGCAGCGCCAACTCGATCAGCTCGGCAAGGTCAACCCGCTGGCGCTGGAGGAGTTCGCCGCGCTGGAAGAGCGGCACGCCTTTCTCGTTGCTCAGCTCGACGACCTGAGGAAGACCCGCCGGGACCTGCTCACCGTGATCAAGGAAGTGGACGAGCGGGTGCAGCAGGTGTTCGGCTCGGCCTACGCCGATACAGCCCGGGAGTTCGAGTCGATCGTGGCCAGGCTGTTTCCTGGCGGTGAGGGAAAGCTGGTGCTGACCGAGCCGGACGACATGCTCGTGACGGGCATCGAGGTGGAGGTGCGACCGCCCGGCAAGCGGGTGCGGCGGCTGTCGCTGCTGTCCGGCGGGGAACGGGCGCTGACCGCTATCGCGTTCCTGCTGGCCATCTTCAAGGCCAGGCCGTCGCCGTTCTACGTGCTCGACGAGGTCGAGGCCGCGCTGGACGACACCAACCTGCAGCGACTGCTGGAGATTCTGGCGGAGCTGCGGGACGCCTCGCAGCTGATCGTCGTGACGCATCAGAAGCGCACCATGGAGGTCGCTGACACCCTGTACGGCATCGCGATGCGGGGCGACGGGGTCTCCAACGTGGTCAGCCAGCGGCTGCACGAGCGCGAGGCCGTCTAGGCCGTCGCGGCATGGGATTGGCCCGCAAACGTCATCGATCGACAGTTGCTGCTGCTGTTTCAGCAGCAGGTGTCCATCGATGACGTAAGCACGGCACCTCATCAAGCGCGCCCGGGGCGGCGGTTCAGCGCGCGGGCCGCTCAGGCCCGCTCTGGCCTGCGGCCCGTTACCGCGGGCCGGCGCTTTGTCGTTGCAGTCGCGGAGGTCTGCCAGACTGGTCTGGCCATGGTAGAAGATCTGGTCATCGCAGCTGTCGTCGTCGTGGTCGGCGGCGGGACGGCGGCACTCGTTCCGTTCATCCGCTCGCGTCGGCGGGAGCTGCCGCCCGGCACTGCGGAGGACCGCGGTGCCGGGACGCTGGAACGTCGGCCCGGCCGGTCGCACACCGCAGCACCACCTGAGTCGACGGCGCCGCCTGAGACTGGAGCTCCGGCCAAGCCCGGAGCATCGGCGGGGCCCGCGGTAGCGCCCGGTGCCCCGGTTCAGCCCGGCGCCCCGGTTCAGCCCGGCGCCCCGACTCAGCCAGCCGCTCCTGGCGTGCCTGCCGAGCCGACGGACCTCGCCCAAGTGCCTGGTGCCGTCCTTGAGAAACCCCCTCCATCGGCTGGCCGCCTGGTTCGCTTGCGCGGCAGGCTGGCCAGGTCGCACACGGCGATCGGCAGCGTGCTGCTGAACCTGTTGTCCACTGGCCAGCTGGACGAGCAGGCCTGGGAGGAGATGGAAGACACCCTCGTCACTGCTGATATGGGCGTCGGCCCGGCCCGGCAGCTGATCGACAAGCTGCGCACCGACGTCAAGGTCACCGGCTCTCGCGATCAGGGTGACGTGCGCGGGCTGCTGCGAGCCGACCTGATCGGCATGCTCGGGGTGGACCTGGACCGATCGCTGCACCTGGCGCCGCACGGAGACCGGCCATCGGTCGTGCTGGTCGTCGGGGTGAACGGTACCGGCAAGACCACGGCTTGCGGCAAGCTGGCCAGGGCGCTGGTAGGCGACGGGCGCAAGGTCGTGCTGGGCGCAGCTGACACGTTCCGCGCGGCTGCCGTCGACCAGCTGCAGACGTGGGCGGAGCGGGTCGGGGCACAGGTCGTCAGGTCGGACCGCGAGGGTGCCGACCCGGCAAGTGTCGCGTTCGAAGCGGTAAACGTGGGCATCCAGCAAGGCGCCGACACCGTGATCATTGACACCGCCGGTCGCCTGCATACGAAGACTGGCCTGATGGATGAGCTCGGGAAGATCAAGCGCGTGATCGAGAAGCACGGCACCGTCGACGAGGTGCTGCTGGTGCTTGACGCGACGACCGGCCAGAACGGGCTGCGCCAGGCACGGGTGTTCGCCGAGGCGGTAGACGTCACTGGAATTATCCTCACCAAGCTCGATGGCACCGCCAAGGGCGGCATAGTGGTGGCTGTGCAGCGCGAGCTTGGCGTTCCCGTGAAGCTGGTCGGCCTCGGTGAGGGTCCCGACGACCTAGCTCTGTTCGACCCGGATGTGTTCGTGGACGCGATTCTCGGGTAGCCAGCGTCGACTCGCGGGTGCCGCCAGCCAGCTGGCACCCCCCAGTCCGGTTCCCCGACTTGGTGCACATGCAGGCATCGTCGTATTGGTGTATTCCACCTCGCATCGAAAGTGGCTGCCGAACAGGAGTGATATGCGAGGTTTGCCGAGCCACTTTGCGCGGAACGTCGGGACATGCTCGGTGCCGGGCACGGCGTGAGTGACGCGGCTGCTCTGGCGTCGCTCCTATACGCTGGAAGCTCAGTGCGTTGACGATGCGGCTCGGCGGGGCGGCCGGGGCGTCAGCTTGCGAGGACGGCAACACTTAGTGTTCGAAACTCTCTCCGACCGACTCACCCAGGTCTTCTCGTCTCTGCGCGGCCGAGGGCGACTGTCGCCTGCGGACATCGACGCAACGTGCCGCGAGATCAGGATTGCGCTACTCGAAGCCGACGTCGCGCTGCCCGTAGTCAGGCAGTTCATAGCCAGGGTGCGGGAACGCGCCGGCGGGGCGGAGGTTTCCGAGGCGCTGAACCCTGCCCAGCAGGTCATCAAGATCGTCAACGAGGAACTGATCGAGATCCTAGGCGGTGAGGCCAGGCGGCTGCGCTTTGCCAAGAATCCGCCGACCGTCATCATGCTGGCCGGGCTTCAGGGCTCCGGTAAGACGACGCTAGCGGCCAAGCTGGGCCGCTGGCTCAAGGCGCAGGGTAATACGCCGCTGCTGGCCGCTTGTGACCTGCAACGGCCAAACGCTGTCCAGCAGCTGCAAGTGCTGGGCGAGCGCGCCGGGGTGCCGGTCTTTGCCCCATTCCCGGGCAACGGTGTCGGTGATCCGGTGCACGCAGCCAATCTGGCTATCGCCGAGGCCCAGCACAAGCTGTACAACATCGTGATCGTCGACACCGCTGGCCGACTGGGCATCGACGAGGAGATGATGCGCCAGGCCGCCGACATCAGGGATGCGACAGACCCGGACGAGATCCTCTTCGTGGTCGATGCCATGATCGGCCAGGACGCCGTGCAGACCGCGCAAGCTTTCCTCGATGGGGTCGGCTACGACGGCGTGGTGCTGACCAAGCTGGACGGCGATGCTCGCGGTGGTGCCGCGTTGTCTATCGCACAGCTCACCGGCAAGCCAGTCATGTTCGCCTCGACCGGTGAGAAGCTCGAGGATTTCGATGTCTTCCACCCGGACCGGATGGCTTCCCGGATCCTGGACCTCGGCGATGTGCTGACGCTCATCGAGCAGGCCGAGCGCACCTTTGACCAGGACCAGGCCGCCGCGATGGCGGACAAGCTGGCTTCCGGCGAGAACTTCACCTTGGAGGACTTCGTCGAGCAGCTCGCCATGGTGCGCAAGCTCGGTCCGATCAGCAATTTGCTTGGCATGCTGCCGGGCGCCGCGCAGAACAGGGAGATGCTCAGCCAGGTCGATGACAAGGACCTGGACCGGGCCGCTGCGATCGTGAACTCCATGACGGTGGAGGAGCGACGCAGTCCGAAGATCATCAACGGTTCGCGACGGGCCAGAATCGCGAAGGGCTCTGGTGTGACCGTCGGTGAGGTCAACCAGCTGATCGTCCGGTTCCTTGAGGGCCAGAAGATGATGCGCCAGATGATGGGCACCATCCCGGGCATGGGCGGCATGCGGCGCGGGCAAAAGGCCCGGAGCAGGGCGAAGAAGAAGGGCAAGGGCGGCGGGCGTCCTGCGGCTGCGACCGCGCGCGGCGGTCAAGCAGCCCGCGCCAGCCAGACGGCGCGCAGCAGTCCTGCAGTCCGCGGCGGCCAGGCAGCGCACGGCGACGGACAGGCTGCCAATTCCGGGGCTGAGCAGGTCGCCGATGCCATGCCGAGCGGCGCCGGTCCGGCAGCGCTGCCCCGCGGATTCAGCGGGCTGCCGGGCTTTGGCGCGGATGGCTCGTTCCAGCTTCCGCCGGGCCGCCCAGGAGGTCTCGGGACTCAGCAGCAAGGCCTGCCTCCGGGACTTCGCGGAAGGCAGGGGAAGAAGGGCCGCTAATCGCGGCCAAGACGGGCAGTGCCGGAGGCGGACTGGTGATTACGCTCCGGCCGTACTCATCT
>JASHSO010000308.1 GCA_030038715.1 Streptosporangiaceae bacterium | reverse complement strand
CACGGACCCGGACGGGTGCCATGACATGACGCTAGCCGCAGACCGGCTGAATGTCAGGAGGGGGAGCGCCACCAGCCCGCTGGAGCAGGCCGGTCGCAGTTACCGGAAAATTGATTATTTTTACGGGAAAGCGGCCGGCCCGCCGTGATCCGACCCGCCAGGTCGCTGTCGCCTGGGGCTAGCCCGGGTAGACGGGCGCCGTGCCGGAAGCGAACCACATCCACTTGCCATCCGGGCTCGCGGACTCGTAAATCTTGTTCCCGGCAGTGCCGACGACGAACTCCGAGCCGTTCGTGCTGAGCCAGCGCGCCCCGCTCGGCGCGGGCCCGAGCAACTGTGATGCGCCACCGCTCAGCGGCACCTCGTAGATCCCCGTCCCTGCCAGCACGGCCAGGTCGTACGGGCTGTACCAGCTCAGCGCCGCCGCGCCGGAAAGGTCGGAGCCTATCGTCACGGCCGTCCCAAACGAGGCGCCGTGAGTCCGATAGCTGACCGCCGCGAGCAACAGCCGGGTACCGCCTGCCGACCGCACAAGCAGCGCGGCCCGGACGCCGTCGGGCGCCATCCGCAGCGCGAGGATGCGGGAGCCTGTATCGCTTGTCCCCGGCAGGGCAGGTGGCGTGACGGCTGCGGGCTGCCTGCCCGGCTGCAGGACCCAGATGCGAGAGCCGGCCACTGCCCACAGGTTCCCGTCGCCATCCCAGCTCAGCGAGGTGCAGGGCCCGCCGGAATCGGACAGGGCGTATGCCCGGTACGCCGCGGTGCTGCCGGGTGAACCGATGAACACCGCGCAGCCGTTCCCGGCCGCCACCGCGACCGCAAGCTGTTCGCTGCTTGCCTGCTCGGGCCGGGTCGCGGCGGTGGCCGTGATCGGCGCCTGCCCTATCTGCGCGGACCGTAGCACTACCGACGTCTGGCCGGGCTTGGCTGTTAGCGTGCTCACACCCCCGGCGTCGTAGAAGTAGACCGGCACAGATGGGTTGGCAACCGGCGGAACGAGCGGTCCCGGCAGCGCCCCGGGGTTCTGCGGCTTGTTGTCGATCGACAGCCGGACAGAGTGAGCGAGTGGGGGCGAATAAGCCGAGCTCCTCAGCGTCTCCGCTATCTGCTCGACCATCAGCGGGATCTCACCAGCGGCCGCCGCACTACTGAGATCCACGTCCGCCGTGCCGTCGCTGATGGTGACCGGCCCGATCAGTTTGGTCCCGGCCGGAAATGCAGTGCGAGTCGCTCCAGAGAGCCAGCCTCCGTTATCGGACAGCAGCCCGCTCACCAAGCTCGTCGCGAGGCCGCTCGACAGCGCGCCCGCGCCGACCCTGACCGGCATGAACACCGGATCGGGCACGAGGAAGCCCTCCGGCGACAGGAAGTAGAGGTTGCGAGGCTGGTAGACCTCCTCGAAGTCCGAACGCAGCAGCAGCAGCTCCCGCGGCAGGCCATTGATCAGCCACACGCCCTTGACGTCGGTCAGCCTGAACTGATAGACGGGGCTGCCGGACTGGTACTGGTACTGGCCGGTCGGGCTGACTGTCGCCAGTCGTGGGCCGACGAACTTGACCACGGCAAAGACGGCCGGCCCGCCCTGCGCACTCGGCTGCACTCGTGCGCTCCTGGGGTAGTAGCCAACGGACAGGGCCCGCGGGCTACCGAGCACCGTGACCCCCTGGGGCTGCCAGTTCCGGCGCAGCGAACCAGGGACGAGATACTGCCGCGCCGCCGCCGGGTCAGTAGCGAAGCTCGCGCTCGCATGCAGGAAGCCGAACACGACTTCTTGCGGCAACCACGAGGCACCCGGCGACGGTGGCGGCAGCGGCTGCACGAATGCCTGCGCCTGGCCGCTACCGCCGCTGACCCGCTGCGGCGCGCCGCCAGAAGGGACAGTGGCACAGCCCGCCAACGCCGCCACCAAGCCTGCGGCCAGCACGACAGGCAGCCTCGCGCCAAGCACCCGGCCGCTAACCACGGGCCACGACCTCATCGCGAGGTTCCCCAGACTGGCCCGCTGGCCTGGCCGGCCGGGCATTCCCGTCAGACTCGGCATTCCCGTCAGGCTCGGCAAGCTCTGCGGGCTGCGCCGACTCCGCATCCGGCGCTGTCGTTGTGCGTCCTGGTCGCTCCGCGGACACGGTCAGGACGGCCTGGCCATCCGGCGCGGCGGCGATGCCCGCCTCGTCGATCCCCGCCTGATCCGGGCTGAGCGGCAGCGGGGACCCGTGCAGCTCGCCGCCGACCGCACGCGGCAGCGTGAGCCGGAACACCGAGCCCCGGCCCGGCTCGCCCCATGCCTCCAGCCAGCCACCGTGCAGCCTGGCGTCCTCCAGCGCGATGGCGAGGCCGAGTCCCGTCCCGCCCGAGGTCCTGGCTCGGGCCGGGTCGGCGCGCCAGAACCTGTCGAAGACCAGTTGCTCCTCACCCGGCGCTAGCCCGACTCCGAAATCGCGCACGGACACGGCAACGGCTGCGGAGTCCATCGCGGCGGTAACGATCGTGTCCCTGTTCTCGCCGTGCTCGACCGCGTTCAGCAACAGGTTGCGAAGGATCCGCTCGACTCGGCGCCGGTCCACCTCGGCCTCGCACGGCTGGGCCGGGAGCCGGAACTCGATCCGTGCGCCGCGCCGCTCGGCCAGTTGCTGCGCCACGTCGGCGGACTGCAGCACGATCGTGCGGACGTCCACGGGCTCGGCGTCCAGCGTCGCCGCGTTAGCGTCGTACCTGCTGATCTCTAGCAGGTCGGTGAGCAGCGCCTCGAACCGCTCGAGCTGGCTTTCGAGCAGTTCAGCCGACCGGCCGGCGGCCGCATCCATCTCGTCCCTGGCAGCGAACAGCACGTCGGAAGCGATCCTGATCGTGGTCAGCGGCGTGCGCAGCTCGTGCGAGACGTCCGACACGAACTGCCGTTGTACCTGGGACAGGTCCTCCAGTTCCTCGATCTTCTCCTGCAGGCTCGCGGCCATCTCGTTGAACGAGGCGGCAAGCGCAGCGAGCTCGTCGCTGCCGCGCACCTCCATCCGCTCGTTCAAGTTCCCCGTGGATAGCCGCTGCGCCTTGCTGGCAGCGAGCCGGACCGGGATCACCACCCACCTGGTCACCAGCCAGGCGATGGCGGCGAGCAGGAACACCAATGCGATCCCGACGATCACGAGGGTGCGCTGCATGCTGGCAATGGACTGCTGCTCGGCTGACAGCGGGAAGAAGTAGTAGAGCTCGTAGACGCTGCCGAACGGGGCACCGAAGGCCAGCCCAGGGACCGGCCGGCCGCCGCTCGATGAGATCGGGACGCTGGCCCAGTCCTGCAGCAGCGTCCTGCGACCTGCCTGCTGCTCGCTCTGGACGTGCGTCACGAGGCCAGCCGGCAGGGCAGGCGCGCCAATGCCGTAGAAGCCGACCCATGCGCCGCTGCTGTAGACCGGCGGGCCCTGATCCTGCCGGGGCAGCGTGACGTAGACCGCGTACGGAGTGCCGCCGGTCGTCGAGCCAAGCCTCCTGGCCAGGTCGTACATGGCAGTTCTGGAGGCAGGGCCCGGTCCGAGGCTCAGCGACGCCGAACCCCTTGCCGTCGACAGCCCGACCTTGGCGATGTTTGCCGACGACTGCACCTTGTTGGCATACAGTCCGGCCACGAGCTGTTGCGTCAGGAAGTAGCCCAGTACGGCGATGACAACGCCGCAGAGCACGAGCGTCGCGGTGATCACCCGCAACTGCAGCGAGCTTCGCCAGGCATCGCCTAGCTTCTTCAGCCGGGTCGAAGACCCGGCACGGAACACCGAGCGCGACCGGGACCCAAGCTTGAGCGCCACCCGCGATCGTGACCAGAGGCGAAGCACCGAACGCGGCCCGGCCAGCCGGTACTTGCGGCTGGCACTGCCGGGTACGGTTCCTCCGCTCATGCCCTCTCCGCTGGGACGACGGCCGGGGACCCGCACCGTCCGGCCCGGCTGCCCTGGATCAGCCAGGGCCCGCCTTATAGCCAACGCCGCGGACGGTCACCACGATTTCCGGCCGCTCTGGGTCGCGCTCGATTTTGGCGCGGAGCCGCTGAACGTGCACGTTGACTAGGCGGGTGTCGGCAGCGTGCCGGTAGCCCCAGACCTGCTCGAGCAGGACCTCCCTGGTAAAGACCTGGCGCGGCTTGCGGGCGAGCGCGACGAGCAGGTCGAACTCCAGCGGAGTCAGGTTGAGCTGCTCCCCGTCGCGGTGCACCGAGTGGCCGGCCACGTCGATGATGATGTCGCCAATCGTCAAGGTCTCGGGCGCGGGGTCCTCGGTCCGGCGCAGCCTCGCCCGCACCCGCGCGATCAGGACCTTGCTCTGGAACGGTTTGACGATGTAGTCGTCGGCCCCAGACTCAAGGCCGAGCACGACGTCCACGGTGTCGCTCTTGGCCGTGAGCATGACGATCGGCACGCCCGACTCGGCCCTGATCTGCCGGCATACGTCGATGCCGTCCATGCCAGGCAACATG
>JASHSO010000307.1 GCA_030038715.1 Streptosporangiaceae bacterium | reverse complement strand
GGGTGACGACGGACTCCTGTTCGCCAAGATCACCAGACCGGGCCTGCCCAACTGGATCGTCGCCCGCGACCGGGTGGGCAAACTGATCGCCCGCGGAGCACGGCGCACGCTGACAGTGGTCACCGGTCCGCCAGGGGCCGGAAAGACCATGGCGCTGGCATCGTGGTGCGCGGCCAGCACCTCTCCGCGGCCGCTGGCCTGGCTGTCAGTCGACCGGTACGACAACCGTCCGCAGGCCTTCTGGTACTACTTCGTTACGGCGCTGCGGCAGGCCGGCGTCAGGCTGCCGCGCCCAGGCCGGATGTGGTCCGCCGGCGAGTGGGCCGATCACGCCTTCGTGCACCGGCTTGCATCGGCGCTCGCCACGCAGGATCCCCCGGCCACGATCATCGTCGATGACATCCACCTGCTCACCGAGCCTGCGCCGCTCGACGAGCTCGCCTACCTGCTACGGCAGTCAGGATCCGGCTTGCGCCTGGTCACTTCCGCGCGGATGGACCCGCTGCTGCCGCTGCACCGCTTCAGGCTGACTGGTGACCTGACCGAGATCCGTGCCGCCGACCTGGCCTTTACCGTGCCCGAAGCCGGCCTGCTGATGGCGCGGCATGGCATCACTCTGTCACCGAACGCGCTGCGGACGCTCACCCAGCGAGGCGAGGGCTGGGCTGCGGGCCTGCGGCTGGCGGCCCTCTCCATGCGCGGCCATGGCGACCCCGACGAGTTGGCCGCGCAGTTCGGCGGGGATGACAGCACAGTCCGCGGATACATCGTTGGCGAAGTGCTCGATGTCCAGCCGACGGCCGCCCGTGACTTGCTGCTGAAGACGTGTGTCGTCGAACGCGTCAACGACGAGCTGGCTTGCGAGCTGACCGGAGACCGGCACGCGGCCGCAACGCTCGCCGCGCTAGCTGAGTCAAGTGGCTTCGTCCAGCCCTTGGGGCGCGGCTGGTATCGGTACCACGCCCTGCTCGGCGAGGTATTGCGGCTCAAGCTGCGGCACGACGCCCAATGCGACGTTCCCGAGCTGCATCGGCGCGCCGCCCAGTGGTTCCGGGGTCAAGGCATGCTCGCCGAGGCGGTGCACCAGGCCACAAGGGCCGAGGACTGGGACCTGGCTGGCCGGACCGTCGTGGATGAGCTGGCCGTCGGGCGGCTCCTGGAACCACACCCAGACGAGCCGCTCGCCGACGAGGTGCGGAGCATGCAGGGTGAGGAGATCCTGGCTCATCCGCCTGCCCTGCTGGTCGCTGCGGCGATGACGGTGCGCGATCGCGCTCTGGAGAGCGGATCGGCCATGCTCAGCGCCGCGGATTGTGCGCTTGATCGCCTTCCAGCTGACCAGCAAGTGTCAGCCCGGTTCGCCGCGGCCCAGATTCGGCTCACCCTCGCCCGCCAGCGTGGCGACCTCGACAGCGCGAAGGCCGCGGCCGACGAGGAGCGAGAGCTGCTGAACAAAGTCCCAGACAGCGTGCTTTCCCGGCATCCGGAGGCTCGCGCGCAGGTCCTGGCCAGCCGAGGCGCCGTGGATCTGTGGGACGGGCGGTTCGACAGCGCGGCCGACGTGCTCGACGAGGGCGCTGCCTGCGACGGCGCCGTCATCGAACGCGCGGACTGCCTGGGGCAGCTTGCCCTCGTCGAAGCGATCCAAGGCCGGCTCGGCCATGCAGCGCAGCTCGCTGCGACGGTCCCGCCGGACAGCGAGCACGCCATGGTGCCGGGTCCGCAGGCTGCGGCAGAGGTGGCTGCCGCATGGGCTCACCTGGAGCACGACGGACTCGACGACTCCAGGATTCAGCTCGCGCTAGCGGACGACGCACTCCGAGCGCGCCCCGACAAGCTGGTCGGCGCAGTGGCATATCTTGTCGCAGCACGGCACAGTCTCGCGACCGGACGGCCCAGTTCGGCCGCGGAGCTGGTCGAGAGGGCCCGCCATGGCTGGACGCCACCGCTATGGCTTGCGCAGCGGCTGATTCTCGCCGAGTGCCATGCCCGGACCGCGGCAGGTGACGCCTCGCCGTTTGTGGCTGCCGCCCGGTCTGTCCAGCCCGGCGCCGAGCCAGCGACAGCGATAGCGATGGCCCGCGCTTTGCTCAGTACCGGCGACCAGGCCGCCGCCGACCGGGTGCTGGCCGCTGCTCTCCTAGCTGACCTGCCTGAGGACATTGGCCTGGAGGCTCGTCTGCTTGAGGCTGCGCTGCGCTTCCGCGCTGGCGAGGCCCAGCTAGGCCGCAGCGCGTTCCGCCGCGCGCTCCGGATCGCCCAGCCGGAGCGGCGCAGGCTGGCGTTCAAACTGGAGAAGCCATGGCTCGGGCCAGCGCTCAAACGCGAGCCAGGCCTTGCGCACGAACTCAAGACGTTCCTCGACCCGGGCGACGCGACGACCAGGCTCATCCAGGGTGCCGCTCACCGGATGCTCGCCGACCAACCTCCGCACCCCCCGATTGAGCAGCTCAGCCAGCGCGAGCGAGAGGTGCTGCAGAGCGCATCCACGATGCTGAGCACTGCGGAGATCGCGGCGGAGATGTACCTGTCCGTTAACACGGTCAAGTCACACTTCCGGAGCATCTTCCGGAAGCTGGGAGCCAGTCGTCGCGGTGAGGCCGTTCGCCGGGCCCGTGAACTCGAGCTGATCTGACTGGGGCCGGGCCGATCCTCCCGCGTCCGGGCCCAGCTCCTCCAGGCTGGTGATATGCAAGGCGAAGTCCTGCAGCCGGCCAAGCAGGCCGTAGAACTCCGACTCATCGCGCACCGACGCGACGACGGCCGTCAGGCAGGCGCTCGACTCCACGGCGATCCCGTCGATGAGGCTGGCCAGCATGTCCCCGCAGTCGCCCTGGATGACGATCCGGTACCTGCTGCCGCGCACCCCTTCGCCCGCTGTTCCCATACCTTCATCTCACGCGACAAGGGGTGAGCCGTCATCACCCCGGCGGAATTAATCACCCGGGTGATCCCGAGACTCCGGTGCACGGCAACGGCTGCCCACGGCACGAGGTCGCCGACTGCCGCAGGGCCCGGGGCGCCGAAACAGTTCGACGGCTTCGCGGAACGCTGGCACAGTGGCACGCTGCCCGCGGCATCGCATCGAGCCTCGCCGCTAAAAACATTCCCAGCTCGCGACCGCGCGCCACAGCATCTCCCCGAGCCCTAACACCAAGCTTTCGGTAGATGGCGCGGGTATGGGTCTTGATCGTATTCGCCGACAGGTGCAGTTCCTGGCCGATCTGGCGCTGTGACAACGTTCCGCGCAACAGCCGAAGGATTCCTTCCTCGCGCTCAGTAAGTGGCTCGGCCAGCGACGCCGACTTGGGCCGACCGTCCAGACGCTGCGCCAGCCGATCGAGCCGCCGCCGTTGAGCCGACGTGCCATCGGGGAACGAGGAGATCACGTTTCTGGCCGCCTCAAGCTGCTCAGCGGCGCACCGGCGATCCCCTAGCTCTAGGAGGACGTCGGCCAGCCTGACCTGGACTTCGAACTTGGGCCACGGGCTGAGCCCGGGCCACGGCTCACGCGCCGACAGGAATCGATCGTAGTGTGCGCGCGCTTGCGCAAGGCGGCCGTAGCCGGCCTGGACGGAGCCGGCCGCGAGGCTGGCGAGCCAGCCCTGAGGTGAGTTGCCGAGGCCGAGCGCGGGATCGGCTGCCAGTTCGCCGGCCGCCCGGGCCGCAGCCTGCGCCTCATCAAGCCTGCCCAACTCGACGGCGATCAGCGTCCTCATCACCAGCGCGAAGAGGCGTACGACGGCGATGGGCGTCACGCTTGCCAGCGCCTGGTCTAGCTGCCCGGCTGCGGCGTCGAGCTCTCCCGACAGGTACATGGCCATTCCGAGGACGGTCCTGGCCAGCGCGTGCCACGGCGATGCCACGTCGTCTTCCAGTTCGACGGCCCGGGCCGCGGATTCGCGCATGACAGTAAGGCCGGAGAACCCGAAAGTCGCTTTGAGCAGCAGAGCCGAAGACTGCAGGGACTGCATGCCGTCAGGCAGCCGACCCTGGTGCTGACCTGCCTCGATAATCGGGATCCAGCGCCTGACATCGTCCCGTTCACCGGACAGGGCCGCCACCCATGCCGCGCAATGCGCGGCCAAGGGACTGGCGCTGATCTGCAGATCGCCGAGTGAGCGAAGCCACTGACGGACCGTCGCCACCCTGCCCGCATCGACGTACGCGGTCCAGTTGGCGGCGATGAGATTGACGGCACCGCAGGCGTTGCCCGCCGCCAGTGCGTGCTCGACAGCTAGCCGCGCTGCCCCTATCTGGCCGAACCAGTCGCTGGCGCGCTGATGCAGGACCGGCAGTACACCTGGCTCACCCCGCTTGAGCTGACTCACCAACATCTGGGCGAATAGCTGGTGATACCGGAACCACAGTCGGTCGTCATCCAACGGGATGACGAACAAGTTCTCTCGCTCGAGGTGCTTGATCACCTCCTGCGCATCGCCAGTCCCGGTTACCGCATCGCACAGTGGCGCGCAGAGTTTCGTGAGCATGGACGTGTGCAGCAGGAACCGCTGAACATCCGGGGGCTGACGGCTTACCACCTCCTGGGTCAGCAGGTCGGCTATGTGCCGGTTGCTGCCGGTGAAACGCCGAACAAAGTTGGCAGGGTCGGCCCGACCGCGCAGGGAGAGCGCGGCGAGAACGACGCCGGCTGGCCAACCCTCAGTCCGGCTGGCCAGCTCAGCCAGGTCGCGGGGAGCTAGATCTAGCTCGGCAACAGATCGGATCAGCACGGCTGCCTGTTCAGCCTCGAAGCGAAGCTGCTGCATCCGGACTTCCGCCATCTCGCCACTTGCTCGCATCCGGGCCAGCGGCAGCGGCGGATCGGCCCTGGTGCTGAGCACGACGGTGGCCGGCGGCGGAAGCCTTGTCAGCAGGGCGTCAAGCTGCCGATGGCAGTCAGCCTGGTTGATCAGGTGGTAGTCATCGAGGACGAGAATGACCTGCTCATCCAGCGCCGCCAGCCCGTTCACCAGGTTCGGGATCAGCGTGCCCTCGATGTCGGCGGACTGCACGCGCAGCGGACGGACCAGATTCTCCTCGGTCAGCACCGGGCATGCGCGCTGCAGCGCGCTGACGATGTGCACCCACAGCCGCTGCGGATCATTGTCTCCCCGATCGAGCGACACCCAGCCGAATGGCCGACCGGAGGCGGCCGCGCTAGCCCCCCACTGGGCAAGCAGGGTGGTCTTGCCATAGCCAGCGGGGGCATCGACGAGTATCAGCCGCGCCTGCGACTGGTCCAGATACCTGACAAGGGCTGGACGGTCGACCCACTCGGGGCGAATGACCGGGAGGTGCAGCTTGGTCTCCACGATGCGCCCGGGCCGGGCAGCGACTGACGCGGAGCCTCCGCTTTGTCCGGCGATGCCGGGCAGGCGTCGCATCCTGCCACCTCCCCCCGGCGTCGCGGCAGATCCAGCCTATAAAGCTGCGCTCTGGCCGGCTGATGCGGGCTGCCATGGACGAGGACGTTCCCGGGACCGACGACGTGCCGGAGTACATCGTTAAGTACGCCGAGCGCATCGGGCGGCTAGAGCTTGCTCCGGATCGCGACCTGGCATAGTTCCGGCAGCCGCCCTTCGGCGGCCACGGCTGCGATCCGCACACCGACCCATGCCAGCGCGAAACCATACGCGGCCGCGCACAGCAGTAGCACCGGTACCCGCACTGCAATCGGAGCAGAGTTCGTGGCTGCTGCCGCGACAATCGCCGGTATCGTCGCCACGGCGGTGATGGCCAGGGTGCCGAGAATCGAGCCGAGTCGGTAGCCCCCGTACCCCGAAGCCGCCTGCCCCATCGGGCTGCCTGGCCGCTTGTCCATCGGATAGGCAAGTAGCACGGTGAAGATGTTGCTGGCGCCCAGTGCTGCGCCCAGGCCGGCCAGGGCAACCGCGGTGGCCGCCACGCCCTCGGTCGGCCTTCGCGCCGCGGCAGCGAGCGCAAATCCAACCGCGGTGAGCAGCGGGACCGCGATCACTGCGAGCGCGATGTCCTGTGCGGAGAAGTAGCTGCGCAGATCCCGTCGGCCGGTGAGCGCCAACGCGTCGTAGACGAACGGCGGCCCCAGCAGCCCGACTGCATTGGCGTGGAAGGCCCCGGCGAAGCCAGCCCCGAGGACCGCCCCGAGCAGCACGATCGCGGGATGATGCTGCTTGCCGACTATGGCGCTGACCGACGCGGCGGCCATGATGACGGCGATGATGGCCCAGTAGGCCAGCGAGGTCGGCTCACGGCGCTGGTAGATCCACAACCGCGCGGCGACGACACCGCGCTTGCCGTATCGGGCGAACGGGAGCACCGCGCCGCGAACCCGCGACGACTGCGTGGTGGTGTCGGCTGTGACAAGGGCGCGGCCGAGTGACCGTATCCAGAGCGCACCGAGCACGAGGATGACTGCGGCCAGCAGCGCGAGGCGCGCGAACGCCGTGCCGACTCGGCCGTCCGACGCATCTTCGATGGCGTGCGCGGCCAGGCCAGGCGGGAGCCAGCGCATCCAGGAGTCGAACCCGGTAAAGCTCGACGCCGTGATCTTGCCCTCCGCGGCGGCCCTGGGTACGACCTGGGCGAAGAACTCGTACAGGGCGAAGATCGGGATGATCAGGAAGACCCCGAGGTCCCGGCCGCGGCGTGACCGCAGCAGGCCTGCCATGCCGGTGGTCACGAACCGGGCAAGCACGATGCAGAACACTACCTGTAGGACCACGGCTATCACTGCGATCAGCACGCCGAGCAGGCCCCTGGCCAGCCCGACAGTCGCCCCTAGCAAGCCGATCAGGTTGGCGGCGGGCCACGCTCCAGTCGCCGAAGCGGCAAGCAGCCCAACCGCGAGTGGCCGGGTTCGCAGCGGATAGATCTGCACCGTGGCCGGATCGAGCGTGCTGTCGAGCCCGAACGCGAAGATCGGCAGAATGAGCCAGCCAAAAGCGAACACGGTGAAGATCACCGTGGTCAGGTCGACTGCTGTGGCCTTCCCGCGGAACAGAGCCAGCACCACGAACACGCCGATCGCGACCAGCACCGCGAATACCGTGCTCACGATGAAGGAGGCCTTCGCCGCGGCGGACGATCGCAGCGCGTTGCGCAGCAGGCGCAGCTTCAGCTGGACGAGGAGCCGAGCCATGACAGCACCTCTTCATCGGTCGCTCGCGGGCCCACCAGGTCGATGAATGCCTGCTGCAGGGTCTTGCCGCCCCGCACTTGATCCGTTGTGCCGGTCGCCACGATGGCGCCGCGGTCGATGATCGATACGTGGTCGCAGACCTGCTCCACGAGTTCCATGACGTGGCTGGAGAACAGCACGGTCGAGCCGGACCCGACAAAGCGGGTCAGCAGCCGGCGGATCACGTCGGCGGAGATCGGATCGACGCCCTCGAGGGGCTCGTCCAAGAACAGCACCGACGGATTGTGAATCAGCGCGCAGCCGAGTGCGGCCTTCTTCCGCATGCCGGTGGAGTAGTCGGCGACCAGCCTCCTGGCGTCGCCGGTCAGATCGAGCACCTCCAGCAGCTGCACCGCTCGCGACCGGGCCTGGCCGGCCGGCATTCCGCGGAGTCGGCCAGCGTACTCGAGCATTTCGGCCCCGCTCAGCCGGTCGAACAGCCGGACCTCGGCCGGCACAACCCCGATGACCGCCTTGGCGGCAGCGGGATCTGCCCACACGTCCACCCCGTTGATCAGGACCTTGCCCAGGTCGGGGCGCAGCAGGCCGGTCATCATCGACAGCGACGTAGTCTTTCCGGCACCGTTCGGCCCGACCAGCCCGGCCAACGAGCCGGCCGCGATATCCAGGTCGATACCGGCAACGGCCTCCTTCGCGCCGAAGCTCTTACGCAGTCCGCGCACCTCGATTGCTAGCTCGCTCATTCCCGTCTCCACGACAGCCCGGACCCGCTGGCCCCGGCGGACCGATTAGCTGCATCTATCATTGTGATATCAATTTTTAGAAAGTCAAGCTCAAGCACGAGATTGTCGCACCGGGGGGTGGCTTGGGTAGCCTGTCGGCCAGGACCTGCGGCCCTGCTCGGGCGCCTGGAGGTCGCCGGCATCCGGCTGCCGGAGATGGTGGCCCAGGGGCGCAGCGCCCGGATGCGGGAGGCTGTTGCCGGTCACGCTAGCCTGCCC
>JASHSO010000306.1 GCA_030038715.1 Streptosporangiaceae bacterium | reverse complement strand
GGCGCGGCAGCCGGTCGAGCGCCCGCCGCATTGTCTCCTGCAGATCACTGCTGCCAGCGTGGTCCGCGACAGCCTGGTCGGGAATCTCGTCGGTCGGGAATTCCTCGACCCGGCGCCGGCGCCACCACGAGATATGAGTGTTTATCATGGCGCGCCGCACATAGCCGTCAAGCGCACCGGAGTCCTCGATCCTGTCTCTGGCGACGTACGTTTTGGCCAGCGCCGATTGCACCAGGTCCTCGGCATCCGCGCGATTGCCAGTCAGCATGTAGGCGGTGCGCAGCAATGCGCGGCCGCGCGCGGTGACGTAGTCGCGGAACACTGGATCGTCGATCTTGTCTGATCCGGCCGCCAGGCCGACAATGCCGGATTCAGACGGCGGCATATCCTCGGGCTGATCACCGTCCTGGTCGAACGTGGCGACGCCCGTAGCGGGCCGACTGCGCAAGCGCCGTCTCCCAGCCCGCCCTTTAGTGCTCCCGGTACTCACGCATGAACTGCTGACCAAGTAATCGCCCCCGACACTCACACACCAACCGTACCCAGGTCAGGGCCTATGCAGTCCGTTGGCTTTAGCAACGGCGAGTCGAGGCACAAATCCGGCGGATTCCGCCGCGAGCGCGCGGCCCGGCAAATTGCTGGCGCAGTGCGCGCTGAGCGTATATCCAGCCGCCAACCAGAAACCTAGCCAAACCGCTTGACGCGCGCCTCCTTGGGTACGCATCGTCAGGAGTCTGGGCCAATCAGGCTGGGAGGTACAGATGTCGGCCGCCCCTGCCCCGGAGGGCTGCTGCGACCGTCGCGATGGTGCGCAGCATGCCGCCTTCCCGGTCGGCCCGGCGCGGCGGCACCTGCTCAAGGCCGCCGTGCTCGGGGCGGGCCCCGGCCGGCAGCAGGCGCAGCCGGATGCAATGGGGGAAGGGATTGAGCGCCTCCCGAGGACCGTATGGGGCACCGTGATCGACGTCAGCCCGCAGGTACTGGTGATCGATACGCCCGACGGAGAACAGCGCTTCACGCTCACTGCCGACGCGATCGCCTGGCGGGGCGTTCAGTTAGAGCCCGCCTACCTGCACCCGGGTGACCGTGTGGCGGTCCGGCTGCAGGAATCTAGCCGACAAGCAGCGGACCGAATCTGGGCGAACATCGGTCGGGTGACTGGCGTTATCACTGAGCGTGCCGGCACCAGGCTCGTCGTCGACGAAGGCGCCTCCGGCAGTCGCCAAGTAGTGGTGATCAAGCCCCGCGCCTTGGGCCGCATTCAGGTTCGATTCCCCACCTTGGAGCCGGGCTACCTGGTCGACATCATCGGCTTGCGCGGTGATAGCGAGCTCGATGGCCTAGTCCCGGCGACTTCGCAGCCGGCCTACGCGGCTCACAGTGTCCCGACTCCGCCCCTGCTGAACGGGCGCATTCACGACTCGATCAGCGGCTCGGCCACCTGGCACGAGCCTCGTGATGAAGTCCCAGGCGTCATGGGCGCCGGATACCCGGCCATCGATCCGGACGCTCACTGCGCCGAAGACGTGGCAGGCCGCTCTTCGGCGAGCTACGCGCGCATGCCGTACCTGTCCATCGGCAGCATGCTTCGGGTCCGCAATGAATGCGCCCGCCGCGAGTGCCTGCTTCCGGTGACGCGATGCGCCCCAGTTGCAAGGCTGTTCAATGACCGCTGCGTGACCTGCGGGACCTCACCGCGAGGCAGGATCGCCGACCTGAGCCTCGCGAGCTTTATCGCCCTTGGCGGCGAGCCCGAACGAGGCTGCTTCAACGCCACTATTACCGTCGGCGCCTGACGATGCTGACAGCCATACGTGAGGTCCAGGTACCGCTCGTGGCGGTCATGCTACTGGGTGCCTGTCTGGCGAAACTCGTCCGCGCGACTCGCATCCACTCCATCGACGCGGGACTCGGGCCGACCGCGCTGTTCCCGCTGCGGCTGCGCAAGCCCGTCGCAGTAGCGGTGTTCGCAATCGAACTTGGACTCGGAGCCGGGCTCATTGTCACTGCGGGGCCGCACGGCCGCGGGGCGCCGGCCACCTGTGTGCGGCTGGGAGCCGGCCTGCTGTTCCTGGTCGCGACGAGCACGCTCATCGAGCTGCGCGCCAATCGTCCCGAGGTCGGCTGCGGCTGTTTTGGTGATTTCAGCACCTCGCCCGTGAGCCTGCGGAGCATAGCCAGGGCGGCGCTGCTGGCTGCTGCGGCACTGTCGACCATCGGGCTGGCACCGTTCAAGCCGCACGCGTTCGGCTCGTCTGCGGGCCAGTTGCTGACCATCCAGGGCGTTGAGCTGCTGCTGCTCGGCGCCCTGTCGCCAGAGATAGGGGAGGCGCTGGTCCGGCTCGGCTACTCCGAGCCATGCGAGCTGCGCGAGGTGCCGCCAGAGCGGACAATCGCGGCGTTGCACCGAAGCAAGGCATGGCGCAGGCAGACCGGGCTGATCTCGGGCGAGCGCCCCGTCGACATGTGGCGCGAACTGTGCTGGCGCTATGTCGTCTACCCGTGCAGGTATCCCGGCCAGCAGGCCGAGATCGTCTTTGCCGTCTCGCTCCAGAAGCGGCGGCCGCCCGTCCGTGCCGCCGTTGTCGATGCCCTGACCAGCGAACTCCTGCCATGGCCAGACCAGCCGGGCGCGCAGTGGCGGGTGCGCCCGGGCCTGGGGGTCCCGGTGTTGGCGGCCCCGACCGCGCCGCCGCCGATCAACGGCACGTCGCAGGGAGATATGCCGTTGTCTACCGACATCTAAGCCACGTCGTAGAAAGGCAAAGATTCTCGCAGCCAACCGCTCCCCGGGGCAGGGCGCGGGGGAGTGCCCTGCCCCGGGGGGCGAGCTGGGGGCCGGGCGAGCTGGGGGCCGGGCGAGCTGGCGGGCCGGGCGAGCTGGCGGATCTGCTGTCGAGCCCCCCGTCAGGCCGGCTGGGCGCGCAGGAACCGCCCGAAGTGGGGCACCGTAAAGGCGATCAGTCCGCGTTCCGAGCTGTAAATCAGGCCCTTCTTTATCAGGTTGTCGCGCGCGGGCGAGACGCTTGACGGCTTGCGCCCGAGTTCGTCGGCGACCTGGGCCGTCTGCACTGGCTCATCCCCGAGCATGGCCATGGCCCGCATGTACTCACGCTCGGCCGGCGTGGCCCGCTCGTACCTACTGCCGAAGAAGCCGATCGCCAGCTCGCCGGCGGCCACCGGGCCAGCCACGCCGACATCGTGCGCGGTCACTGGGCTGCAGGCCGCGACATCCCAGGTGACCTTGCCGTAAGCCTGGACGAAATACGGATACCCGTCAGCGGCCGCGTACAGGGCGTCAAGCGCGGCGGGCTCGAAGTCCGCGCCTTCTCTCCTGGCCGGGACCAGCAGCGCGATGTCGGCCGACTCGCGGTCGAGCCGATCGATCGCCACGTACCTGAACAGGCGCTCGGAGTAGCTCTTGCTCGCCGACAGCACGGACGGCAAGTGCGGCAGCCCCGCCCCCACCACGATCAGCGGGCCGTTGCTCTGGGACAGCTCG
>JASHSO010000305.1 GCA_030038715.1 Streptosporangiaceae bacterium | reverse complement strand
GGCATCGCGGCCCGGGTCGGGCGGCGGCTCGCCGAGCCAGTCGCGGACGAGCACGTAACCCTGCTGCGCACCGATCATCGGCCCCCTCACCGCGATACCGCGCAGGCTGGCCAGCATCAGCACGTGCAACGCGACGCCGGCCGTCGGTGGCAGGCCGGCCGCGGTGATCCGACGCGCGAGCTGGGCCTTGGTGAGCGGTCCCTCGGCGGCGAGCGCCGCCTCGACGACCGTGACGCCCCTCTCCGCCTGATAGTCCGACACCTCGTACCGGGCCAGGATGCGCCGGCAGCCCACCTGGAACTGCGGTAGGGCGGTGATCTTGTGCAGCCAAAAGTAGTCGTCGGCCCGGACCAGGTGCAGCGTGCCGCGATTCAGCCAGGTGATCACGAGCGACCTGTCGATAGTGAGTGCGCGGTCCACATCGGCCGCGGTGAGCGCGCTGCTGCGGGCCCGGATCGCCAGTCTGGCCCCGCGCGGGTCCTGGCCTTGGACAGCCAGCAGTCGGCCGGCGACCTCGGCCGGGCTGCGGGCCGGAGGTCCGCTCAACATCTGCGCCGCCAGTCGCTCCCTGGTCAGCTGCGGCGGCGGCGCCAGCAAACGCTGCACACCCTTATCATCGCGGACTCTACTGACACCGGCGTGACAGTAAAGCGGCCACTTGACTATTGACTCGCCGAGCTACATACTCAAGCACATGCTTAACTATGCGCCCGACCTGGACCGGCTCTTCCAGGCCCTTGCCGACCCAGGCAGGCGGCACATGGTGGAGCGGCTCAGCCGAGGCCCGGCCACCGTCAGCGAGCTTGGCAAGCCGTTGGCAATCTCACTGGCCGCGGTTGTCCAGCACGTGCAGGTGCTCGAGGCCAGCGGTCTCGTCCGCACACAGAAGTCCGGCCGGTCCCGCACCTGCAGCATCGATCCGGCCGCTCTGCGATCGGCCGAGAGCTGGATCACCGAGCGGCGGACCATGGTCGAGCGCCGCCTCGACCGGCTGGGCGAGTACCTGGCACAGACAGCCGGCCAGCCAGATCCCGGCTGGGTCACCGAGCCCGGCCAGACAACCAGCCAGAGCAAGGAGGAGCAGTGACCGAGTGTTCTGTTATCCACCAGACCTTCTCGATCGAGCGGACTTATCCGGCCACTCCGGCCAGGGTGTTCGATGCCTTTGCCACCAAGGAGGCTAAGGAAGCCTGGGCCGATTCCAGCGACGCCGCGCCGACGGCCGAAGCTGCCGCGCACACCGAGTTCGACTTCCGGCCCGGCGGCCGGGAGCGATTTGGCTTCGAGTATGACGACAAGATCTATCGCTATGACGCGATCTACTACGACATCGTGCCGGACCAGCGGATCGTGTACAGCTACGAGATGTACGCAGATGGCGCGAGGATCTCGGTGTCCGTGGCCACCATCGAGTTCGCCAAGAGCGGCGACGGCACCGCGCTGACCTGGACCGAGCAGGGCGCGTATCTGGACGGCATCGACAGTCCTGACCCGGCCGGGCTCCGCAAGGGCGGGACCGAGGAGATGCTCGAGGGCCTGCTGAGTTACCTGGAGGCTCCGGCCGTCGGCTGACACCGTCGGCCAGCCGATCCGCCGGTCGCCGCGATTCACTCAGCCAGCAGGTGGACCGGTTCGCCCTGCACGTAGGTCGCCAGCACACCGGTGGTGCCGATGTCGGCTGGCGGGTAGTCGAACGGGTCACGGTCGAGCACCACGAGGTCGGCCAGCTTGCCGGGCTCGACCGTGCCGGTCTCGCTGTCCAGATGGTTCACATACGCCGAGCCGATCGTGTAGGCAGCCAGCGCCTGGGCGAGCTCCAGGTGCTGGCCGGGCAGGAACGGCTCGGCGTACGGCCCGGTAGCGCCCTGCAGCGACCTGTTCACGGCCACGTGGATGGCGCGCAGCGGGTTCGCGCTGCTTACGGCCCAGTCGCTGCCTGCTGCCAGCCTGGCGCCGGACCGCAGCAGGTCGCCGAAGACGTATTGGCTGGCCGCCCGCTCCTGGCCGATGAACGGGATCGTCAGCTCGTCCATCTGCGGCTCGTGCGCCGCCCAGAGCGCCTGGATGTTCGCCGTCACGCCGAGTTGGGCGAAGCGCGGCACGTCGTCGGGATGCACAACCTGCAAGTGCGCGATGTGGTGGCGGTTGTCGCTCGCGCCGTTCGCGCGCCGCGCAGCCTCCAGTGCATCGAGGGCCTCGCGGACTGCCCGGTCCCCGATCGCGTGCACATGCACCTGAAACCCGTGACCGTCGAGCCGGGTGACGTACTCGCACAAGGCCACCGGGTCGACGTAGGAAAGCCCGCTGCCGTGGTCGTGACAGCCGGAAGGGTCGAGGTAGGGCTCCAGCATTCCCGCGGTGAAATTCTCGGCCACGCCGTCCTGCATTATCTTCACCGTGTTCGCCCGGAACCTGCCTGCCTGGCCGCGCTCGCGCCGGTCCAGGATCTCCTGGAGCTGCTCGCCCCCCTTGGCCCGGTCCCACCACAGCGCGCCCTCCACCCGAGCAGTGAGCTCCCCGCTGGCCGCGGCAGCCAGGTACACGGGCAGCGGGTCGGGCGATCCGAGATAGTCGCCCACGATCGCGTCCTGCCAGGCCGTGATGCCCCGGGCGTGCATGTGCCGCTGGGCCAGCAGCAGGCCAGACAGCCGCTCCGCAAACGTCAGCGCCGGCACCAGCTTGCCGACCAGGTCTGCCGCGCCCTCGTGCAGCGTGCCTTGCGGGCCGCCTGGCGCACGCTCAATCCGGCCGTCCTTCGGGTCAGGCGTGCGAGCATCGATCCCGGCTAGCTCGAGTGCCCTGGTGTTCGCCCACGCGCCGTGGCCGTCGCGGTTGGACAGGTAGGCCGGCCTGCCGCCGGTCACCCGGTCCAGCATCTGCCGGTCCGGCGTGCCGCCCGCGAACCACTCCATGCGCCAGCCCGACCCCGCGATCCACTCTCGTTCGGGATGCTGGCTGGCGTACTGGACGATCCTGGCCAGCGCCTCGTCCAGGCTGGCCGCTCCGATCAGGTTGCACTCGACCATCGTGATTCCGGCGAACGCCGGATGCACGTGGGCGTCTTGGAAGCCCGGCAGCAGGGCCCGGCCACGCAGGTCGACGACCTGCGTGGCCGGGCCGGTCAGGTCCTTGACGCTGCTGTCGCCGGGGCCCCCGATGGCCGCGATGCGGCCGCCGACGACCGCGACCGAGGTTGCCGGACTTCCGTCCGCGGCTGCCGCACGGACCACCATCCGCCGCGTCGCGTCTGCCGTGTAGACCGGCCCGTCGGTAAAGACAAGCTCGGCATGGCGTGCCATCAGTTCCGCCTCCCGCTGTCACCCTGGACTACCCATACCATCCCGCGGAACTCGATCTTGACGCGAGCGGCGATCTGGCCGAGGGTATGGCCACCGCGGCCGTTGGCAAGAGGAGCAGATCGTGAGCGAGTCCGCTGGTGTCATCGCCCCGGGCCGGGTCGCTGTCGTCACAGGCGCGGCCAGCGGGATCGGGCTGGGCCTGGCCGAGCGGTTCGCCGCCGAGGGCATGGCCGTGGTCATGGCCGACGTCGAGGAGCCCGCGCTGCGCGCCGCGGCTGGCCGGCTGTCCGCCGATGGCGCCACAGTGCTGGCAGTGGTCACCGACGTGTCCAAGCCAGCCCAGGTCGAGGCGCTGCGCGAGGATGCCGTTCGCGCCTTCGGCGGTGTGCACCTACTGTGCAACAACGCGGGCGTGGGCGGCCCGCACGACGCGCTGTGGCTGATCCCGCGTGGCGACTGGGAGTGGGTGCTCGGGGTGAACCTGTGGGGCGTGATCAACGGCCTCCAGGCGTTCATGCCGCTGCTGCTCGAGCAGGACGTGGCGCACATCGTGAACACCGCGTCGATCTTCGGAGTCTTCGCCGGCGCGCTCGGCCCGTACGGCATCTCCAAGCACGCGGTCGTCGCGCTCACCGAGACCCTGCACTTCCAGTTGCGGGCGGCCGGCGCCCGGGTCGGCGTGTCCGTGCTGTGCCCGGGCGCGGTGCGGACCAACTTCGGCTCGTCGGCGCGCAACCGCCCAGTCGAGTTCGGGCCGTCACTGGCGGCCACCGAGGCGGCGGCGGCCAGCCAGCAGCGTTTCGACCGGCTGAGCCGCTCGGGACTCGAGCCGGCCGAGGTAGCCGGGATCGTGGTCGACGCGATCTCGAAGTCCCGCTTCTACATCCTGACGTCGAATAACCGCAACGATGCCGTGCGCCGCCGCGGAGCGGAGATCATCGCGGGCGGTCCGCCAGCGGCGCCGTTTCCGTGACGGGCGGCTCCTGCCAGCGGACCGACCTGATCGCCGGAGCCGAGACGACCACCAGGCTGCTGAGGGTCGCGTAACCGGCCCCGAAGGCCAGCAGCCGGCCCGGGCCGACCAGGCTGGCCAGCGTGCCAATGACCGCATAGCCCGCCGAGCCGAGCGCGTACGAACCGGTCAGCGCGAACGCCGTGGCCCTGCCCAGCATCTGCGCTGGGACCCGCTGCTGCATGACGGTCGCCCAATAGGTGCTGTCCAGCGCGCTGCCGACGCCGGCGGCGAGCGCTCCCGCGGCAACGGCGTACACCGGAGCATGTAGCGCCAGCAGCAAGCAGGGCACCGGAAAGCCGAACGTTCCGATCGCCGCGACCACCAGCGGCCGCGAGGGCCTGCGCCCCACCAGCGCCAAGCCGGTCAGCACGGAGCCGCCCGCGTAGCAGGCGGAGATCACTCCCCAGGCACCGGCACCGCCGAGGTACTGCCTGGCCAGGATCGGGCCGAGCAGCAGGTAGGGCGCCCAGGTGAACAGGTTGAACAAGGTGAACTGCACGGTGGTGAGCCAGAGCCAGGTCTGCGCCCGGAAGACCTGCCAGCCGTCGGCCAGGTCGCGCCACGCCGACTGCAACGCCGAGCGGGCCGCAGGCACGTCAAGCAGCGCCAGGCTGAGCACGCTCACGCCGAACGACGCGGCGTCGGCTGCGATGACGACAGCGGGGCTGGTCAGCGCGACCAGCACGCCCGCCAGTGCGGGCCCGATCACAGCGGCGGCCGACTGGGCAGCGCTGAGTAGCGCGTTCGCGTCGGGCAGCTTGTCGCGCGGGGCGACCTCGGCCCGCAAGCCGCCCAGCGCCGGGTTGAAGATCCCCTCTCCGGTGCCGAGCAAGGCCGCCAGCAAGGCGAACGCCCAGATCGGCGGCCGCCCCAAGAAGAGCAGAGCGGCGAGCGTGCTCTGCACGGCGAGCCGGCCCGAGTCGGTGGTCAGCATGACCGGGCGCCTGCCGACCCGGTCGGCTAGCACTCCCCCGCCGAGCATGACCAGCACCTGCGGAACCACGTTCGCGGCGAAGACGTAGCCCAGGTCCGCCGGACCGCCGCCGCTGTCCAGCACCGCGAAAGTCAGTGCGATCGCCGACATGGCCGAGCCCAGCAGCGAGGTTGCGTAACCGGCGTAGAAGATCCTAAAGTTCCGCCCGCGGAATGGCCCGAGCCAGCGTGCCAGGTCCTTCCTGGGGGACTGGCCCCGCGTTCCATTGACGACCGCGAACTTCCCACGGCCGCGTATCGGAGCAGCCACGTTACCGTAGCTTTTAAATGATTTACTGCGCTGACTAATAGTTGGCCGATCTCGCTCCGGCATAGAATTCAGATTGCCAGAATTCGCTTAAGCAGCGCAACATAAAGTAAGCCGCCGTGATACGAAGCGCGAGGTCAGCGAGGTGTTGTCGCAGTAAATTCGGATGCCGTGGCTATTTACTCAGTGCGCTAGAATGAGCGACTACCGATATTCTGGAGGAGCCCGTGACGAGCAGCCTGGCACTGGCCGGTAGCGCGCCAGTCGAGTACGCGGTCGCGGTCGAGCGCTATCTCGCCGAAGGGCAGCTACGGCCGGGCTCGCGGCGTGTTTACCGGATCTCGCTGGCGGGCTGGGCCTGGCCGCTGGTGGGCAAGCTGCCGCCTGCGGGCAGGGACAGGCGCCGGGCCAGCCCGCCGATCGTCCCGCTCGCGCTGCTCGACCGCGCTGATGCCGGGCCTCGCCTTGCTGCCGCGGTCGCCCATCGCAGTCAGCATGCCGGGGTGGCGACCGTGAACCGGGAGCTGTCGGCGCTGCGCAGCGCCATCGGCTGGTGGCAGCGACGACAGTGGATCACGGCCGACGCCACGGCCGAGCTGCGCCTGGCTGGCCGCCCGCCTGGCTCCGGGCCGCAGCCGCTGACGCAGGTCCAGCTGGCGGCCCTGTTCGCCGCGCCGACCGGGCTGCGCGAGCAGGCATTCTGGCACCTGCTCGCGGACAGCCGAGCGTCCGCCGATGCGGTGCTGGCGCTCAACGCCGAGCAGATCGACCTGGCCGCCAACCGCACCCGGCCGGGCGCCCCGCCGATAGGCTGCGTGATCGAGTGGCGCGACCACACCAGCGAGCTGCTCGGCTGGCTGCTCGCTGGGCGCAGGCACGGCCCGGTATTCCTGACCGATCGCCGCGCCGCCGCGGCTGCGCCTAGCGCCGACGTCTGCCCGCTGAGCGCCCGGGGCCGGATGTCCTACCGGCGCGCGGCCGAGATCTTCGCCGAGCACACTCGCCGACTCGACCCGGCAGGCCGCGGCTGGACCCTGCACCAGCTTCGCGGCTCAGGCCTCGCCTAGCTGGCTAGAGCCCCGCGCCGGCCGCCATGCTGAACACCGTGAACGGCATCATCGGGCCCGACGCCTCGGTGCTGACCACTGCTCCAGCGGGTGCTTTCTGCCGGAT
>JASHSO010000025.1 GCA_030038715.1 Streptosporangiaceae bacterium | reverse complement strand
TTTACCGTCCCGCGCACCATCTGGTCCGCCTTGCGCGGGTCGACACCCAGGCGAAAGGCGACCTCTACCGTCGCGTCGAACTTCGTCGTTGAGGTATCCCTGGCCAGAGCTACGGCCTCGGCCGGTGTATACGCCCGGGCGGCGTCGACGCGTTCATCTGCCTTCCGGTATGCCTTGCTGCGCTGCACTGCTGTCTCCTCACTGTCGCTGGAGGTTGTGGTCCGCGGGCCAGCGCGTGGCCCTGCCACCGTCACGCCGCGGTTGGCGTGGCACGTCTTAGGTTGTCAGGGAGCCAGGCGGCTATAGCCGGGCCAGGCTCAGCTCTCGACAGTAATCCCCATCGAGCGGGCGGTCCCCGCAATGATCTTCTCTGCGGCCTCGATCGTCGTTGCGTTCAGGTCGGGCATCTTGACCTGGGCGATCTCGCGGACCTGCGCCTTGGTCATAGAGCCGACCTTGTTCTTGTGCGGCTCGCCGCTGCCCTTCTGCACGCCCGCCGCCTTCTTGATCAGTTCCGGCGCGGGTGGCGTCTTGGTGATGAAGGTGAACGACCGATCCTCGTAGATAGTGATCTCCACCGGGATCACGTTCCCGCGCTGGGCCTCCGTCGCCGCGTTGTACTGCTTGACGAAGTCCATGATGTTCACGCCGTGCGGGCCCAGCGCGGTGCCGACGGGCGGCGCCGGCGTCGCCGCGCCAGCATTGAGCTGCACCTTGACGACTGCAGCGATCTTCTTTCTCCTCGGAGCCATCTGCGGGTCCTAACCTCACTGTCTGTGCTACTGGTGCCGGGATGTGCTGCTATCGGGTGTGCTGTCGGCCGGATGTCCCATCGGCGGGGTGTCCAGCCGATCCGAGCCAGGCTTGGCTCAGATCTTGCTCACTTGATCGAAGGAGAGCTCGACCGGAGTCTCCCGGCCGAAGATCGAGACGAGCACCTTGAGCTTCTGGGTGTCGGGGTTGATCTCGTTCACGGTCGCCGGAAGCGAGGCGAACGGCCCGTCCATCACGGTAACCGACTGGCCGAGCTCGAAGTCCACCGCGGCCGCACGCATGGTCTCGGCCTTCTTCGCCGCCTTCTCCTCGGGGACGGGCGCCAGCAGGCTCGCCACCTCGTCCAGGCTGAGCGGCGAGGGCCTGCTGGACAGGCCAACGAATCCGGTCACGCCCGGCGTATTGCGCACAGCCGCCCAGGACTCGTCGGTGAGATCCATCCGGACCAGGATGTAGCCGGGCAGGACCTTCTCCTGCACCTGCTGGCGCTTGCCGGACTTGACCTCGATCACTTCGTGCGTCGGCACCTCTACCTGGAAGATGAAGTCTTCCATGTTCAGCGACTGCGTACGGCTCTCCAGGTTGGTCCGCACCCGGTTCTCATAACCGGCGTAGGAGTGCACCACATACCAATCACCGGGCAGCGACCGCAGCTTGGACTTGTACACCTGCACGGGGTCTGCTTCGGCACCCTCGCCGCCCTCCCCGTCACCGGCGTCCTCGGCTTCACCCTCGTCCCCGGCTGTACCGTCACCGGCTGTACTGCCGTCACCGGCATCCTCGTCGCCCGACCGGGCGAAGGCCAGTACTTCGTCGGTGCCCGAGGCAACCTCCGGGCTCTCGCTCGCGAAACCGGCTTCCGCCACGGATCCCGTCGCAGCCAGTTCGAAGCCGGTGGCCTCGCCGACATGCTCGGCACCCGGCTCGACGTCACCCGGGTCGACGTCAGCAGGATCGGTGCCGTCAGGCTGGCCCGGCAACGGGTCGCCCAGCGGCAGTTCGGACTCGGACACGACCTATCTCTTCTCCCTGCGCTCACGGCGGTCGATGCGTGCTGCCGCCTATGTGTCGCGAAACTCTGTACTGCAATCCCTGTGCTTAGGTACCCCTGTGCCGACAGCGAGCCGGATCTTTGTGATCATGCTGCCACGCCTCGCGCGCGGCCCACCACCCGGCCGTTGCGGTCTCAGCCGAAGAGAGCGAAAACCATCCTGGTGAAGCCGTAGTCCAGCGCCGACACAAGAGCGACCATGACCAGGATGAAGACCAAGGCGACCGTGGTGTAGGTCACCAATTCCTTGCGCGTTGGCCAGACGACCTTGCGAAGCTCGTCCCGCACCTGGGTGAGGAACTTGCTCGGGGTAGTCCGGTCTTGCTGCGCTGGGCGCTTGGGCTTGGCGGCCCTTTCGGGGGCCGGGCCGCGTGTCTGAGTCGCCATGTCCTCACCTGAGCAACGTCTCTTCAGCTGGCGTCGCCAGCTACCCGCGAACCGCGCGGGCCGTACTCGCAGGGCAGGAGGGACTCGAACCCCCAACCGCCGGTTTTGGAGACCGGAACTCTAGCCAATTGAGCTACTGCCCTATGCGGCCTGTGCGGCATGCACCGGCTACTGGTGGACCGCCACCTGATGCGGCCTGTGCAGGCATGCACCGGCTACTGGTGGACCGCCACCTGATGCGAAGTGTACGTGGCCGCGTGCCTTGCCGTCGAACCGCGCGCGAACCAGCATGGTATTCCTGGGGTCAGACGGTCGGAAGGTGGCCTGCGACCACTCACCCCGCACGTGATGGGAACATGGATGCCATGCCAAACCTTCCGACGAGGATCTCTGCCCGGGTAGCCGCCATCGGCGAGTCGGCGACGCTGGCCGTCGACGCGAAGGCCAAGGCGCTCAAGGCAGCTGGCCGGCCGGTGATCGGATTCGGCGCCGGCGAGCCTGACTTCCCGACGCCCGAATACATCGTCGAGGCCGCAGCGCGCGCCTGCGCGGAGCCTCGCTTCCACAAGTACACCCCGGCTGCGGGACTGCCCGAATTGCGCGAGGCGGTGGCCGGCAAGACCGCGCGCGATTCCGGCCTGACGGTTTCGCCAGGCCAGGTTCTGATCACCAACGGCGGCAAGCACGCGGTGTACCAGTCGTTCGCCGCGCTCATCGACCCCGGCGACGAGGTCCTGCTGCCCACGCCGTACTGGACCACCTATCCGGAGGCGATCAGGCTGGCGGGCGGAGTCCCCGTGCTCGTGCACACCGATGAGACGACGGGCTACCTAGCGTCGGTCGACCAACTGGACGAACGATGCACAAGTCGCACCAAGGCGCTGCTGTTCGTCTCGCCATCCAACCCGACGGGCGCCGTCTACCCGCCGGAACGTGTGGCGCTGATCGGCCGCTGGGCCGCCGAGCGGGGCATCTGGGTCATCACCGACGAGATTTACGAACACCTGGTGTACGGCGAAGCGAAGTTCGCCTCGATGCCAGTGGTCGCCCCGGAGATCGCCGACCGGTGCGTCGTGCTCAACGGAGTCGCCAAGACCTACGCGATGACCGGATGGCGAGTCGGTTGGATGATCGGCCCGCTGGACGTGATCAAGGCGGCGGGGAACCTTCAGTCCCACATGACATCCAACGTCTGCAACGTGGCTCAGGCGGCGGCACTGGCTGCGGTCTCCGGGGACCTGTCGGCCGTCTCCCGGATGCGGGCGGCATTCGACCGCCGGCGTCGGGTGATGACGGCGATGCTGAACGAGGTCCCCGGCGTGGTCAGCCCGCTTCCCGACGGCGCCTTCTACTGCTACCCGTCGGTGCAGGGCGTCCTGCGGAAGAAGATCGCCGGCCGCTCGCCAGCCACCTCCGCCGAGCTTGCCGAGGTGCTGCTGGACGAGGCAGACGTGGCCGTCGTGCCGGGCGAGGCGTTCGGCACGAACGGATACTTCCGGCTGTCCTGCGCCCTGGGCGACGCCGACCTGGAGGAAGGCATCAGCAGACTCACCAAGCTCCTGCAGTCGGCCGACTAGGACGCGCAGGACGCGGAAGACGCGGAAGACGCGGCGGACGCCCACCAGCACGGCGAAGACCGGCCCGGAGCTGGTCCGGGGGCTGGCAGACTGGCCTGATGGCAGAACGGCCTATCGCGGCGCTGCCGAAGGCGCACCTGCACCTGCACTTCACCGGCTCCATGCGGCATCAGACGCTGGTCGAACTCGCGGCGCACCACGGCATCCACCTGCCGGAGGCACTGGCCGAGGACTGGCCCCCGGTGCTCAGTGCCGCCGACGAGCGCGGCTGGTTTCGCTTCCAGCGGCTCTACGACATCGCAAGGTCGGTGGTGCGCACCGAGGCCGACATCCGCCGCCTGCTCAGCGAGGCAGCGCAGGACGAGCGAGTGGACGGCTCGGGCTGGCTTGAGCTGCAGATCGACCCGTCCGGCTATGCCGGCCGGTTCGGCGGCCTGACGCCCTTGCTCGAGCTGGTGCTCGACGCCGCCGCCCAGGCGACAGCCGACCACGGAGTCGGGATCGGCCTCATCGTCGCGGCCAACAGGACAAAACATCCGCTGGAGGCCCGGACTCTGGCCAGGCTGGCCGCTCAGTACGCAAACCATGGCGTGATCGGGTTCGGGCTGAGCAACGACGAGCGCAGGGGTGCCGTCGCAGACTTCGCTCCAGCCTTCCGGATAGCGAAAAGGGCCGGCCTGCGATCAGTGCCGCACGGCGGCGAGCTTGTCGGACCCGCGAGCGTCCTTGCCTGCCTGGACGAGCTTCATGCCGACCGGATCGGCCATGGCGTCTCGGCCGTACACGACCCGGACGTGCTCCGCCGGGTGGCCGCTGATGGCGTCCCGCTCGAGGTCTGCCCGACGTCGAATGTGGCGCTGGGCGTCGTGGCCGCCCCGGCGGACGTGCCGCTGCGGCGCCTCCTCAACGCGGGCGTGCAGATAGCCCTGGGCGCCGATGACCCGCTGCTCTTCGGCCCGCGGCTCAACGCGCAATATGAACTCGCCCGGCACGCACACGGCATGCCCGATCCCGACCTAGCCGAGCTCGCCCGCATGTCGGTACGGGCCTCCGCGGCCCCGCCGGCCATCCGGGACCGACTGGCTGCAGGGATAGACGACTGGCTGAGCCTCGAACCCACCCCAGCCCCGGCAGCACCCGCCGCAGCGAGCGCGGCTAGCCCGCCGCACTAGCGGGCACGAGCATCACAGCTGCATGCCGATGAGGACGGGCTCGTTCACGAGTTCCACCCCGAACTCCTTGCGCACGCCATCCCTGATCTGTCTGGCCAGCCCGATCAGGCTGGCCGCTGTCGCGCTCCCAGGATTGGTCAGCGCCAGGGTGTGCTTGGTAGAGATGCGCGCACCCGCCGGATTACTGCCCGCGAACCCCTTGCCGAAGCCGGCCCGCTCGATGAGCCACGCCGCGGACACCTTGACCTGACCGTCGGCGACGGGCCAGTGCGGGATCTCGACCTCGCTGCTCTCCGCGGAACGCGCCGCCACGAGGTGGACCAGATCCGCGAACTCCCCGGCGGACAGCACGGGGTTAGTGAAGAAGGAGCCGGCGCTACACGTGTCAGGATCGGCGTCGTCGAGCACCATCCCCTTCCGGCGCCGCAGGCCGAGCACCGCAGCCCGGGCATCGGCAAGTGGCACCCGGCAGCCCTCGGCCACGCCGAGCGCCCGAGCAAGTTCGCCGTATCGAATCGGTCCCGATAGCTGGTCGCGACGAAGCCGGAAGGTCACGCTCAGCACAACGAACCTGCCCGTGGCCGCGGCGCCGCAGCCGGAGCCGTGACCCGCGGCCGCTTGCACCTTGAACATGCTGGTCCGGTAGCCGAAGCCGCACTGACCGGCGGTCAGCTCGACGATCCGCCCGCCGAGCCTGTCGAAGGCGCGGACTGAGGTGATCGTGTCGGCCACTTCCTGGCCGTAGGCGCTCACGTTCTGGATCGGAGTGGCACCGGCCAGTCCGGGTATGCCGGCCAGGCACTCGACGCCAGACAGGCCCTCCGTGATGCAGCGCAGGACCAGCCCATCCCAGTCCTCGCCGGCCGCAGCCGTTACGTCCACGGCATCGTCGACCGCCGCGAACCGCGCGCCGCGGACGCGGACCCGCACCACCGTCCCGGGGAATCCATCGTCGGACGCGAGGAGGTTGCTGCCACCACCAAGCACCAGCACGGCCTCACCAGCCTCGTCGGCCGCTCGCACCACGCTCACGAGCTGCTCCGGCGTTCCCGCCTCAATGTAGTGCGCGACCGGTCCTCCGACCCGCAAGGTGGTTAGGTCTGCCAGCCGGACTTGCCGAGCGAGGTTCATGACAAAAGACTTTAGAGCGGGGAACGGGGTGGAACCGGCCCGGTCAGCCACGCCGCCAGGCGGCCGGGCGGGCGACTGACGTCAAGCGTCCCGCACTGCACCGGGTCCCGCCACGATCGGCCCACGACGTCCGTCCACGACGCCGTGCCCCTAGCCGCTCGCGCCGTGGCCGCCGCGACCAGCTCCATGGCCGCGGCGGCCCGCACGGGGGACGGATCAGGACGCCGTGTCCGCTGGCATCAGGCGAATACCGCTAGCGGCTGTTGGTTGACGTCCACCTCGTCGTCCTCGGCTCGGCCGGCCTTCCCCGTCGCCGATGCGGACGGCGCGCAGCGCGCATAGACGGCTGCCGTCTCGGTGGCAATGCGGTCTAGCGAGTACCGAGACCGGGCCCGGTCGACGGCAGCGATCCCGTACGCCTGAAGCAGCGCCGGTGCAGCCAGCAGCGCGCGCAGCCGGTGCACCAGCATGGCGGCATCGCCCGGCGCGACGAGCGTGCCAGTGGTGCCGTCGATGACAGCATCCCGCTGCCCGCCGACAGCCGACGCGACAACTGGCGTGCCGCAGGCCATGGCCTGCACCGCAGCCGCACCAGACGGCTCATATGGCGATGCGCTCACCATCGCGTCGGCGGAGCGAAGCAGCGCCGGCAGCCCGTTCAGCGGAACCTCGCCTGCGAAGGTGATCCGGTTGCGAACTCCGAGTTGGCCGGCCAGCCGAGCCAGCTCGCGGAACGGGCCGGACCGCGGCAGGCGCCCTCCGCCGGGACCCCCCACGATCACAAGTTCGGCGTTCGCCAGCCGCGCCAGTGCGCGGATGACCGTCTCCAGCCCGGCCGATAGTCCGCCTGGAGCGAAGGCGATGAGCCTGGCGCGGGCGCTTCGCGTCGCGATCGGACCGTCCGGGGTGAACAGCGCGGTGTCGACACCGCACGGGATCACCTGGATCGCCGACTTAGGGACCGCCAGCCTGGCCAGCTCTGCCGCTTCCTCGCCAGACCAGGCAAGAACCGCTCGGGCGGCTCGACCGATCGACGGCTCCAAGGCCATGCGGCAGGCGGAGACCGCACTGCCGGCCGCCTGGCGCCGTTCGGCTGAGCAAAGCGACTCGAACGTCTGGACGACCGGAATGCCGGTGTCGCGGGCCGCGCCGAGACCAGCGAGGCCGCTCGTCCAGCCGAAGGCGTGCAGCACGTCCGGCTGCCTGACCCGCCAACGGCTGGCCAGGCCAGCGGCGAATTCAGGCATGTGCCTGGCGGCTTGCTCCGCGGTCAGCCGCGTGGCGGGCCCGGCCGGGATGTGCTCCACGCTGACCCCGCCGCCGAGAATCGCGGTATCGGGGCAGCTCGTGCTTTCGCGGCGCGAGTAGATCGTGACCCGGTGGCCGAGCTCGGCCAGAGGTCGGGCGAGTGCTGGGGTCTCGCGGGGCAGCTCCCGTTGACCAGCGGCGGGTGCGAGGGGACTATGCGCCGTGATGAGGGCTATCCGCATGGTGTTGCCTCCTGGGGGTCGTCGGCGCAGTCACGGCGCAACCACCGGGGAAGCCAGACGCAAGAAAGGCACGCCCCATGTGCTTACACCGTCACCGGCGTATGGGCGTGCCTGCGTCGTAGACACCGCTGGTGTTGATTATAGCCCGGAAGGGATCGGCCGGCCAAGCTAGGCCCGGCTGAGGACAACCCCGTTCCCTCTCAACATCGCCCAAAAGCCATCCGTCACGGATGCGCTTCGCTCCGCTTGCGGCTGCCCACCGTCGCCGTTCGTCAGGTCAAGTGCGTCCGCAGATATGCCAGCGCGTCGGCAAGCAGCCTCGACACGTGCATCTGCGAGATGCCAAGCCGCTCCCCGATCTCGGCTTGGGTCATATTGCCGTAGAAGCGCAGCAGCAGGAGCTGCTGTTGCCGCTCGGGCAGCTCACCGAAGTGTGCCCACACGGCCTGCATGTCGGTGACGTGTTCTAGCTGCGAGTCCTCCACTCCGAGCAGATCGGCCACGCTCGCGGTGGAGTCCGGGCCAGTGCCGGGTGAGTCCAGCGAGGCAGCGTGAAAGGCCTGATCAGCCTGTATCGCGGCGCGCACGTCTTGCTCGCTGATGCGCAGCTGCCGGGCAACCTCGCCATCTGTGGGCACCCGCCCGAGCTCGTTTGTGAGGTCTGAGCGGCCCTTCCTGACCTCAAGGCGCAGTTCCTGCAGCGACCTCTTGACGTGTACCTGCCAGCGCTTGTCTCTGAAGTGGCGCTTGATCTCGCCGCTGACGCACGGCTGCGCGTAGCCGGCCAGGCTGGCGCCGAGGGCGGAGTCGAAGTTGTTGATTGCCTTCAGCAGCCCGACGTAGCCCACCTGCATGAGCTCCTCCTGCGCTTCTGAGGTGTTCTTGTAGCGCTGCACGCAGGACCTGACCAGTGGCTGGTACCGGGTCACGAGCACTGCGCAGGCAGTCTCGCGCCGTCGATCACCGCGCGGCAGTGACTGGATGGCAGCCAGCAGCTCGGCGTCCTCGCAGCTATCGAGGTCGCACGGGCGGATCGCCGTGACTGGGGTCGCTACCGTCTTCATGGCCGCTCCTAGCGCGACGGCCGCCGCCAGGCGTGTTGTCTTGGCGCTATTGGCGGCGAGCCTGCCGTCGAGTCATGCCCGCCATGTGGCGCTCAAACATCCGACCCACGGGACGGCCCGGCCCGCACGACGACCGGCACGGTATCGCGCTCCACCCAGGCTGCACTGATTTGTCATGTGATGGGCAAGGCAATGGATCGGCATCGCCTTGATATCGACTTCGCCGCACCGGGAACTGACGGTGGCGCTGGACCGTCCGTCTAGCGTCGACCACGGCCGTCGCTGTGCACGGGAGAGGCTGTTGCTGGAACCGCAGAGCACCCTGCTGTTTGTCATCTTGGTGCTGCTGTTCGCCGCCTTGATGTGGTGGCTGGTTGCAACGCGCCGGATGGTGCTGCGAGTGGTGGCAGCGTGCTTGGCATTCGCGGTCGCCATGTGGTTCGGAGTGCTGGTCGTCAACAAGTACTTCAACTACTACCAAACCTGGGGTGCGGCGATCGCTGACTTCACCAACTCAGGCGTTGGATCCGCCGCGCACTTCTCGTCGAACAAGCTGCTCGCCTCCGGCCGGGGTAAGTCCGGCGAAGATCACCTGGTGTACCTGGGGCTCGCCCGCCAGCAGGGCTACACCCTTCGACTGGTCGTGCACGGCCAGCTCAGCCACATAACAAGGACTGTCTATGTCTACCTGCCACCGCAGTACTTCCGGCCGGCGTACAAGGCTTACCGGTTCCCTGTGATCGAGCTGATCCACGGCCAGCCTGGCGAGCCCCAGGACTGGATCGACGTCGTAGGGGTCCAGGTGACTCTCGACCAGCTTGTCGATGAGGGATCGGCTGCGCCAGTCGTCCTGGTTATGCCGGACGCCAACGGCGGCAACACTGTCTCGCTGCAGTGCCTCAACCAAGTCGGTGGCCCGCAGGATCTCACCTACCTCGCCAAGGACGTTCCGCGGGTGATATCGCACCTACTTCGGGTCCAGCCCCCAGGCGTCGGCTGGGGCGTGGCCGGATACTCCGAGGGTGGATTCTGCGCCGCGAACATGGCGCTGCGATTCCGCTACAGCTATGGCTTCGCCGGCGTAATGAGCGGATATTTCGCCCCGTTCAAGAACCAGCTTGCCAACCCGACAAGGATTGTCGACCCGTTCGGCGGCAATCGCCGACTGCGGGCGGAAAACACCCCGATCGATGAGGTCCGTGCCCTGCATCCGGGCGCAGTCCTACCTCAGTTCTGGATCGGGGCGGGACGGGACGACAAGCTGGATGTGTCCAGCGCCGAGTACTTCTGGCAGTTGCTGTCGCTGCACCAAGCGGACGTGCCGCTGGTTCTCACGGCGGGCGGCGGCCACACGATGACGACCTGGCGCGACGAGGTCCCGCCTCTGCTGTCCTGGATGACCAGGGGCCTGGCAGCTGCCGTCCTCGCGCGAGAGGCCAAGCTCCATCACCAGCACAAGGTGATAAGCCGACACCACCGAGGTCCGCGTGCTAGCAGCGTCTAGTGGATCGGGTACGAGTGCCGGCTCGCCGAGGTTTAGCTCGCTCCCGGCGAGGTAGCTTCCATGCTCGATTAACCGCCGGGCGGCCGCCAGCCGATGTTGGGCGGCCGCGCCGGTTGCCAGGACGAACCAGTACTGGCAGCCCGCCTGCGGCCGCATGTCCTGGGAGCAGCGGTATGACCGACACGCCGCACCTCGACGCGCAACCGGATCACGCAGGCGGGCCAGGGCTGTCCGGCTGAGCGCAGCGCATCCTCCCGCTGGCTATACCGCCCGCCGCCGGCGCTTTTAGTGCTGGGCGGCGTGCGGCACGCGGCACGCACGGCAGCCGTTGGTTTGGTAAACGATCACTCCGCCGGTCTGGCGGCCGTGTAGCCCAAGTCGCGCGAAGATGCCGGCCCATTTCGGCGCGGCGCTCGCGTCAACCAGGATGACCCCGACTTTGGCTCTCTTGACGAACGCACGGAACTGCTCGGCATACAGCGGCGTGGCGTGGGCGAGGTTCTGCACTGCATGCGGCAGGTCTGTTCGGGGGGTGAGCATCTGGCTGATGTACCCGCCCGCCAGCTTCATGTAGAAGTCCGACTCCGCCTGCCACAGCAGGCCTGCATTGCCGCTCTTCGAGATCACCAGCACGGTCTCGCCACTCTTGACATGGTGGCGATACCACCCCGCGCTGATGAACCTGGGAACGGAAGAATGTGGCGATATCTGTAGCGACGGCGTGTCCAGGACGATCGCCGCGACCGCCAGGGCGGCCAGCGACCAGCGCGCCAGTCGCCCCTTCATTGGCGCAGCGAGCCACTGGGCGGCCATCACGGCCAGGATCAGGAACGCAAAGACCATGAGCCGGGCGGGGAACGCGCTGCGCAGCAGCGGCAGGTGCCACACGCCGGACCAAGGGAGGCTGAACAGCCGCTTCCCACCCAGATGCACCACCGGCCCGAGCGCGGCCGCCACGATGATCGCGAGCATGACAGCCAGGAACCTGGTGAGCCTGCTGGACCAGGCGGACACGGCCAGCGCCACGGCGATTAGCAGGAGTGGAACGCCCACGTACCCGTCAGCCGACTCGGGC
>JASHSO010000304.1 GCA_030038715.1 Streptosporangiaceae bacterium | reverse complement strand
TAGCCAGGTAGACAACGCTTTGCGCGCTGTCGACCAGTTCGGGCACCACTGCTGAACGGTGCCAGAGCAACTTGCCGTCCTGTGCGCTGTAAGCCCAAACTCCGCTGGCACCGGAGAAGAGCACGGCGCCGCCGACCGCGTCGCTCAGGGTCCCGGTGAACGCCCTGCCAGGTAGCCGGAGTACCCGTTCAGCGCCGGTACGCAAGTTGATCCGGCGTAGCGCGGTCACCGGCGACGAGCTCAGGTATCCGTGTCGTGTCACGGCTAGGTAGAGGTAAGGCCCGTCAACGCTCCAGTCTTCGGCGGCCTTGCCGATCGCGCGCCGCCACAGCACCCGGCCCGTAGCGTTGTCGTATCTGGTCACCGCTCCAGCACCGACGACGACCGTGCTTGCGCGGTCCGCGTCAACCGCCCCGCCGAAGGTCGCGGCCGGATAGCCGCGGACTGTCCGGCCGGTGCTTGCCGACAGCACCAGCACCGCGGGCCCGGCGGTCTGCCCGGCCGCGGTCTGCCCTGTTGCGGTCTGCCCGGCCGCGGTCCGCCCCGCCGCCGGCGCTACGCCAATGGCCACCACTCCGGGCCAGACCCGGATGCTGGAGATGGCTGAACCTGCTGCGATGCCCGTCAGAGCGGTGTCCCACAGCAGCTTCCCGCTGTGGGACTGGAACGCCAGGACCGTGTTGCCGAGTCCGAGCACGGCAACGTCGCCACTAGAAGCAACGTACGCGTCACCGTGGCTGGGCACGGTGCCGACCACTCCTGCCTCGGCAAGCCAGGAGCCATGCAGCGCCCGCTCCCACAGTGTCGAGCCTGGCCGCTTGCAGGTCAGTCCGGTGCAGGGGTGCGCTCGATGCCGGCCGATATGGCTGGGAGCGATGACAGCACCAGCCAGGACAACGGCAATCAGGCCCCGCCGCATCCACCTGGCGGGCCCGAGCGGCACCCTCACGAGTTCGCTGACCCTCCTCGGCGCCGCACAGCGCGCCGTCATTCAGTGACCGTCCGGCCCGGTCACTGTCAGACAACGGTAGTGGTTCGTCGGACATAGCAAGAACCGCGGCCTTCTGGCCGCTCGGCCAATTCGTACAGCGCGCCGCGAAACTGCGCGCGATCACGCGCATGATCGCTCCCGCCGCGTGCTAGTTCAGTAGCGTGGGCTTGGCTACGCTGGCCCATCCTTCTGGAGGAACCTATGCCCGATCGCGCCCCGCTCCCTCATGATGTCTTGCCCCCGGTGCCCTCGTTCACAGTCGAGAGCGACGATGTGGCCCACGACCAGCAGATGAGCGACGCTCAGGTCTACAACAGCTTCGGCATGAGCGGCCAGAACATCTCGCCAGGCCTGCACTGGCACGGATTCCCGCCCGAGACCAAGGGCTTCGCCGTCACCTGCTACGACCCGGACGCGCCGACCGGCTCGGGCTTCTGGCACTGGGTGGTGCTCGACATACCGGCATCAGTCACCGAACTGCCGACCGGCGCCGGCAGCGGCGACCCGGGGGCGCTGCCCGCCGGGGCCTTCTCTGTCCGCAATGACTACGGCACCAAGGACTTCGGCGGCGCCGCTCCGCCGGCCGGGGACCCACCCCACCGGTATGTGTTCACGGTGCATGCCGTTGACACCGACCATCTCGGCGTCGACTCTGACGTATCGCCCGCTGTCGCGGGCTTCAACCTCACGTTCCACACCATCGCCAAGGCCGTGATCATCCCGGTCTACGGGCACTGACCGGCACGGGGCTGCACCCGGTCACGGCCGGCTTGGCCGCAAGCCGGCCGTGACCGGCCGACGGCGTCGGCGCACTCGCGCATACCCCGTGGCATGGCCAGGCTGCGGTGCTGACGAGTCACCGCATGGTGGCCAGGACAGCCCGCTCGCGTTCCGGGTCCAGGCCCACGCGCAGCCGACCCGCTGCGGCCGGAGGGTCACCCTCTCGCTGCAGCCAGAGCCAGGTGTCGGTCACGGTCTGCAGGACGGGCCGGCAGGACAGGCCGGCGGCATAGGCGGCGTCGACGTTATGGGCGTGCACGCCAGCGAGCTCGCCGCCGGGCGGCACCCAGATCGGCAACTCGGTCCACGGCTCGATGCCGGCCTTCTCGATGACCTCAGGCGGGGTCCACACCAGGCTGGCAGACGAGCCGGTTGCTGCGACAGCCGCCTCGAGCAGGCCCCGCATCGAAGTGTGGCCCGGGCGGCTGACGGTGTTGAACGTCCCGGTCAGCCCAGCGTCGGCGGCGTGCAGCAGCCAGCGCCCGAGGTCCCGGCAGTCGATGTACTGCAGCGGCATGTCGGCCGGGCCGGGCGCTAGCACATCTCCCCCGCGCTCGATCCTGCGCAGCCACCACGGCATGCGGCCGACTAGCTCGTAGGGGCCAAGGATGAGCCCGGCCCTGGCCAGCACGACCTGCTGGCCGAACCCCCGCAGGACCGCAAGCTCGGCGCCGCGCTTGGCAGCGGCATAGTCGGCCCCCGACTCTCCGGCCGGATCCCCGCCCACGGCCGGCCAGGAT
>JASHSO010000303.1 GCA_030038715.1 Streptosporangiaceae bacterium | reverse complement strand
TGCGCTCGATCGGCAGCGCGAACCGCCGCCGGAAGCGCTCGGCGGGGCCGAGCAGGCCAGGACTGGTGAACTCCATGATCGACCAGAGCTCGGCGAGCCGGTTCTCTACCGGCGTTCCGGTCAGCGCGATCCTGGCTGGCGCCGGGATCGTCCGCACCGCCTGCGCTTGCCTGGTGGCCGCGTTCTTGATGTTCTGGGCCTCGTCGCACACCAATCTGGCCCACGAGTGCGCCGCAAGCGACTCTCGGTCCCTGACAGCCACACCATAGGTCGTAATGACCAGGTCAGCGGCTGTCATCGCGGCGGACAGCTGCTCGCCTGCCAGCCGGTCCGATCCGTGATGCACATGCAGGCTCAGGTCGGGAGTAAACCTGGCCGCCTCCCGCTGCCAGTTCCCTACCAGGGACATCGGGCAGATCAGCAGCGTCGGTCCGGCAGCGGTCCCGGCTTCGCGCTCTGCCTGAATCAGCGCGAGTGTCTGCGGCGACTTGCCGAGCCCCATGTCGTCGGCCAGGACGGCGCCGAGACCCAGCTTGCCGAGGAAGGACAGCCACGCGAGGCCTCGTTCCTGGTAGGGGCGCAACTGGCCATGGAACGAGGCCGGCGTCGGCAGCGGTGTCAGTCGGCTCTCTGCGTTCCCGGAGAGCAGGTCGCCGAGCCAGCCGTCGGCGTCTACCTCGGCGAGCGGCAACTCCCCGGCACCCGGTCCGAGCCCGGCGAGCAGCGCGTCGCCGGAACTCATCACCCCGGAGCCACCTCGTTCCAGGAATCGGAGAGCAGCTTTCAGGTGCCGCTCGTCCAGCTCGACCCACCGGCCGCGGAGCCGAACCAGGGGAACCTTGAGTCTGGCCAGCTCGGCGAGCTCACCGGGATCGAGGGTGTGGTCACCGACCGCCAGTTCGTAGCGGAAGTCGACGAGGTCGGCGAGACTGAAGGCCGGCGCAGAGGCTGAGCCTGCCCCGGTGGACCGCGACCTAGTGGTGAGCTTCAGCCCGAGCCTGGACTTGCGCACCCAGTCCGGCAGCAGCACGCCGAAGCCGGCACCGGCCAGCAGCGGCCCCGTTTCCTTCAAAAAACGCAGTGCGCCGCGCGTGTCTAGCGCAATGGACGCAGGCTCGGCCCGTTGCAGTTCCTCGTCCAGTTCGGGGAACAGCCTGGATGCTCGGCCGAGTCCCTGCAAAAGCTCCTCGTCGGGATAACTGACGCCGGCCGCCGACGAGCCGTCGGCCACGGCCCCGGACCAGATGTCCGCGGCACTCAGCAGCAGGCTCGGGTCGTCGGTGGATTGCAGCGCAAGCTGGACCTGCCAGTTCGACTCCGCCAGCGCACCGTCTGCATCCGCCTGTTCTGCCTGCTCCCCCGCTTCCGGCTCGACCAGCCGGAAGCAGGTCCGAACCGGACCCGGCGGCAGCTGGGCGCTGTCCTGCCAGGCCCAGAGTGCGAACACCAGCTGGGCGGCCCCCGCCGCTTCTGCGGCGGGGACGGCGAGCTCACCGCTCTCTCCGGTCAGCGCGGCCGCCCAGCGCTCAGTCAGGTCGCGGCTGGCGGCCTGGCCGACGTCGCCTAACAGGGCAAATCCCGGTTCGCTGGCGAGCCTGGCCCGGACTGCGGCGTCCGTCATCGCGTCGAGTGCCCCGGTGAACACCGACGCAGTTGGATCGCCTTCCGCGCTGCTCGCCCGGCACAGTGGCGGCATGGCTGCGGCCAGCTCGCGGGCACGCAGGGCATCGGATCCCGCCAGAACCGCTCGCCACAGCGCCGTGTACTGGCCGTCATCGATCAGCCCGGGCAGCACCCGTGCTCGGGCGGCCAGGTCGACGGCAAGCCCGCAAAGTGCGGCCAGGTACCAGACGCTGCCGCCGAGTACGGCGCCTTCGGGCCCCCCTCCTGCAGGCGCGCCGCCGGGGCCGCGGATCGCGGTCAGCAGGGCGACCGACGCGGCGGCATCGAAACGCAGCCCGGCGAGCTGCCAGGGTGCCAGCCTGGCGCGCCTGGTGCCGCGTGGCCCCTGGGCAGTGGCCAGGCCGGTCCCGCCGCCGCTGAGATCAGGGGAGGCGAACGGGCCGTGCGGCCCACTCGGCAGCCAGAGCGTGAACTCGTCAGCGGCGGCCTTGCGGACCAGGTCGGTGCTGGGCTCACCGGATTCTGCCAGGACGCTTGCCAGCAGATCCGGGTCGGCCGCGAAGGGATGCGGCCCCGGCTCAACGACAGCCCGCGGAGCATCGGCGACAGCCTGGGCAGCGGAGTCCTCGGCCCAAAGCCTGAGGCCTCCGGCCAACCAGACCGCATGGATCGCCAGCACGCCCTGTACTCCCGCTACTACGGGGACTATCTGATCAGGAACCTAGCAACCGCACCCAGCCGGCACGCCGCGACAAGGCAAACAGCCGCCCGGCGGGCTGAGGTCGAGCAGGTCTGCGCCTCAATTCGGCCTAGCGCAGTTCGAGCACTGTCGGAGTTCTGCTGAGTGCATGGCTCGAAGCGAGCAGCGCGGCGACCTTAAAGCTGTGCCGGTCGCGCCCAGGTCGCAGCGGTAGGGCTCGTTGGGGAATTGGTGAGCGGCTGCTTTGCGGTGCGCGGCCGGCTGGGCCAGAGTGGCTGAGTGCTGCAGGTGCCAGAAACGCTGGCTGAGCGCGCAGGCCGGGAGCTTGGCGCCGATGGACGTAGCTGGATTGAGCATCTGCCGGAGGTCATTGCCGCCGCTGAGCGGCGCTGGTCACTCACCGCGCAGTCGGTGCTCCCGGTCGGCAAGGAGCTGTCCATCCTCATCGCGGTCACGACGGACGGCGGACATCCTGCGGTGCTTAAGGCCTCATACCCAGATGCAAGGCCACGGCATGAGGCGGCAGCCTTGTCCCGGTGGGCT
>JASHSO010000302.1 GCA_030038715.1 Streptosporangiaceae bacterium | reverse complement strand
GCCGCAGCGACCGCTCACCCATGACCTGATGCGCGATGTCCTCGAAGCCCTGGAGATCCGGCTGACGACTGTGAACATTACGGCGCTGCGAGATGGCATATTCTTCGCAGATCTCATCTTTTCCAACGGGCGGGAAGTGAGCGCACGTCCATCGGACTCGATCGCGCTGGCCCTGCGCACCGGAGCCACGATCTTCGTAACCGACGAGATCCTGGACGAGGCTGGGGTGGCCATACCGGACGAGCAAGAGAACCAGGAGGACGAGGTCGAGAAGTTTCGCGAGTTCCTCGACTCGATCACGCCCGAGGACTTCGGCCGTTCGACCTGAGCGCGACCGGGTTACCCGCCCGTGCCGCCGACGTGCCACGCCAGAGCCTGCCGCGACGCGCCGTCTGAGATCGTTGACTCGGCTATCGCCGGCAGCCTAACGTGCGAGAGGTGTACCCGGGCACCCGGCGCCCTGGGCCGGAGGTGGGCGTGGCGGTTACAAGGGGCGGCGGTGCGCCGAGGGGCACCAGTGCCACAAGGAGCGAGACTGCGGCGCCGCGATCTCGCCGCCTCCCTGGCTCGCGGCTTCAAGAACAGCAGCAACTGCTCTTCGATGACGGCGTCCAGCCCGAGCCTGCTGACTTGGGCTACCGCGGTCCCACGGCCTGCTCTGCAGCCGGTATCACCTACCATCAGCTTGACTACTGGGCGCGAACTGGCCTAGTCGAGCCGAGTATCCGCCCGGCAAGCGGCTCCGGGACCCAGCGCCTGTACGGCTTCCGCGACATCCTGGTACTCAAGGTGGTCAAGCGACTGCTGGACGCCGGGATATCGCTGCAGCAGATCCGGCAAGCCGTCGTCTACCTGCGGGACCGGGGCTCCGCCGACCTGGCCCAAGTGACGCTGATGAGCGACGGCGCCAGCGTGTACGAGTGCACCTCGCCGGACGAGGTGGTCGACCTTCTGCAAGGCGGACAGGGCGTATTCGGCATTGCGCTCGGCCGGGTGTGGCAGGAGGTTGAAGGCAACCTAGCTGAGCTGCCGGCCGAGCGCGCCGAGCCCGAGGCCGGATCCGGCGGCCAGGCGGACGAGCTTGCCACCCGCCGGGCCCGCAGGACCGGCTAGCTCATCCGGGCACGAGTCGCTCGGCTATCGGGTTGGCTTCATATGTCAGCATGCTCATGCCCGGAGCCGGGCTTGCTCGGGTAGCCTGGGCTTGCTGGAACACGCCAACTGGGAGAGACCTCGCGCAGCCAGCGCGGGCGCCGAAGGGGCAACCTCCCCGGAACCTCTCAGGCAAAAGGACCGGTTGGCGTGCGAATCTCTGGAGCCCGCAGCGGCGGGTCGACAGAGGGGGAGTCAGTCGCCACATCGGCGGCCAGCGCCGTCCGCCCCCGGGGAGGCTCCCAATGGAAATGGCATTCGCCCAGCGTCACATCGGACCCGCCCAGACCGACCAGGCCGCGATGCTTCGTGTCGTCGGCTACCGGTCACTCGATGACCTCACCGCGGCGGCGCTCCCGGCCGACATCACCGCCGGGACCCGCCTCGACCTGCCGGCGCCGCTCACCGAGGACCAGGCTCTGACGAAGCTCCGCGAGCTCGCGGGCCTGAACACGGTCGCCACTTCGATGATCGGCCACGGTTATTACGGCACCATCACTCCTGCGGTGATCCGCCGGAACGTGCTGGAGAACCCTGCCTGGTACACCGCCTACACGCCGTACCAGCCGGAGATATCGCAAGGACGCCTCGAGGCGCTGCTGAACTTCCAGACCATGGTCGAGGACCTGACGGCGCTGCCGGTCGCGGGCGCGTCGATGCTGGACGAGGCGACGGCTGCGGCGGAGGCCATGACGCTGGCGCGTCGGGCAACGGGGCGGGGCAGCGTGTTCCTGGCGGACTCCGACTGCCTGCCGCGGACACTGGCCGTGCTGGCCACCAGGGCCGAGCCGCTTGGCATCGAGCTGGTCACCGGCCGCGTGACCGCCGAGCTGATCAAGGCTCAGCCCGACGGTGAGTTGTTCGGCGTCCTGCTGCAGTACCCGGGCGCGAGCGGCGAGGTGCGAGACCTGGCGACTGCGATCGACGCCGCCCACCAGGCCGGCGCGCTCGCGGCCGTGGCCGCCGACCTGCTCGCGCTCACGCTGCTCAAGCCTCCCGGCGAGTTCGGCGCCGACGTCGCCATCGGCAGCACGCAGCGCTTCGGCGTGCCGATGGGTTACGGCGGACCCCACGCCGGCTTCATCTGCGTCACGGAGGCGCTCAAGCGCCAGCTGCCGGGCCGCCTGGTCGGGGTTTCGGTCGATGCCGACGGCCACCCCGCTTACCGGCTGGCGCTGCAGGCCCGCGAGCAGCACATCCGACGGGAAAAGGCGACGAGCAACATCTGCACGGCGCAGGTCCTGCTCGCTGTCGTCGCAGCGATGTACGCGTCCTACCACGGCCCCGATGGCCTGAGGTCGATCGCACTGCGGGTCCACGCCAAGGCGGCGGCCCTTTCCGCGGCCATGAAAAGCATGGGATACGGAACGGGGTCGTCCGCGTTCTTCGACACCGTCCGGCTGCTGATGCCCGGCGAAGCAGCGCGGGCCGCCGCCCGCGCCGCGCGGGCCGGCTTCAACGTCTACGCTGACGGCCCGGACGCAGTCCAGGTGGCCTGCGACGAGACCACCACCGACGAGCAGCTCGCAGCCGTCGCGAGCGCACTGGCAGATCGGCAGGTGGCTGTCGCCGGGCAGGCCGCGGTCGTGCTGCCAGCCGAGCTGGCCAGGACGACCCCGTTCCTATCCCATCCGGTCTTCACGTCCTACCGCAGCGAAACGGCGATGCTGCGGTACCTTCGCACGCTCGCCGATCGCGACATCGCGCTCGACAGGTCGATGATCCCGCTCGGCTCGTGCACGATGAAGCTGAACGCGGCCGCCGAGATGGAGGCCATCACCTGGCCGCAGTTCGCCTCGCTGCACCCGTTGGCTCCGCCCGAGCAGGCCGCCGGGTATCGGCAGCTGATCGACGAGCTAGCCGCGGCTCTGCTGGAGATCACCGGGTACGACGCGGTGAGCCTGCAGCCGAATGCCGGATCGCAGGGCGAGCTTGCCGGGCTGCTGGCGGTTCGCGGCTATCACCGCTCAAACGGCCAGCCCGAGCGGGACATCTGCCTGATACCGGAGTCCGCGCATGGCACGAATGCGGCGAGCGCAGTGCTGGCCGGCCTGCGCGTGGTAGTGGTCCGGTGCGGTCGCGACGGGGCCATCGACGTTGGTGACCTGCGCGCCAAGCTGGACGCGCACAACCCGTTCGTGGCGGCGATCATGGTGACGTACCCGTCGACCAATGGCGTGTTCGAGGAGACCATCGGCGAAGTCTGCGCGTTGGTGCACGCGGCCGGCGGCCAGGTCTATGTGGACGGAGCGAACCTGAACGCCCTGGTCGGACTCGCCAAGCTGGGCAGCTTCGGCGCTGACGTGTCGCACCTGAACCTGCACAAGACGTTCTGCATCCCGCACGGTGGCGGCGGTCCCGGCGTCGGCCCGGTGGCGGCCCGCTCGCACCTGGCCCCGTTCCTGCCCGGGCCGGCGTTCCCGGCCGAGGCGGGGCAGGCGGGCGGGCCGGTGGCGGCCGCACCTTACGGCTCGGCCGGGATCCTGCCGAT
>JASHSO010000024.1 GCA_030038715.1 Streptosporangiaceae bacterium | reverse complement strand
CGGTGTGGCGGCTTCCCGCACCGGGTCCAACCCGTCGCCGCATCGGCCAGGGGCAGGCTCTCGCGATCGACGGTCAGCTGCCCGGCGCTGGCATGCCGGAGTATCTCGGCCAGGGCCGCCGCCTTCTGCTGATGGGTCAGCGCGTTGTTGGTGTAGCCGAGAACCGACAGGGTTCCGCTGAGCAGCGTGGCAGACCTCAGAGTGGCCAGCGGGGCCGCCGACGACCCGAGGTTGACCAGCCTGCCGTGCGGCGACAGGACCCGCAGCGCCGCTTCGGCCGGCCTACCCCAGACCGGGTCGAGCACGAGGTCGACGTGTCCGCCAGCGGCCTCGGTCAGCCTGGCAGCGAGCGTGTCGGCGTCGTCCCCAGTGAGGTCGGCTACCGCGTCGGCGCCCAGCTCGATCGCGCGGTCGCGCCCATGCGGGTCGCGGCACGCGGCGGTGACCCGGCCTGCGCCGAGCAGCCGCGCGGCCTGCACGCCGACTTGCCCGACCGTGCCGCTCGCGCCGAGCACGAGCACGTGCTCGCCCGGCCGCAGGCTGCCGCGCAGGCTGAGCGCGGTCCACGCCGCGATAGCGGAGAGCCCGAGCGCCGCCGCCAGGTCGTCCCCGACATCGTCAGGCAGCGGCAGGATCGACGACTCCGCCGCGACGCAGAACTCGGCCATCGCACCGTCGCCCGGCTTCATCCCGGCGTCGCAGCTGAACCAGACTCGCTGGCCGGCCTGCAGGGAGTCGGCTTCCTCGAGGATTCCCACACCCTGCGCGCCGGGCGCGTACGGCAATGGCGGCTTGCCGAAGTACGACGTGCCCGAGGCGCAGAGCAGGTCGAGCGGGTTGACCGGCGCAGCCGTCACGCGGATGAGAGCCTGCCCGGTGCCGCGTTGCGGCACCGGGTGGGCGTCGTACTCGGGCGGCTGACCGTGGCTGCGGATGAGCGCCGCCCGCATCGTTGCGGTCAAGGAAGCCTCAGCCGGAGGACTCGGTGGCTGCTGTGCCCTTCCACTGGGCCGAGCCCGCGTCCCACTCGGTGTAGGTGTAGGGGTTGTCGAGCACCTGGGTCTCGGGGATCTCCGGGTGCATCCCCTCGGTCCAGGCGTCAGGACCGAGCTGGCCCTTGAGGTAGTCGACGGTCTGCTCGATCACCTGCCGTGCCTTGTCGAGGTCGACGCCGACGAGGTGGTTGTCGTACTTCACCACGCGGCCGTTGATGACCACTGTGTGGACATCGCCGCGCTGGGCCTGGAAAGCGACGTGACCATACGGGTTGAGCACCGGGAACATGACCGGCGAGGCGTCGTTCTTGATCAGCACCAGGTCGGCCTTCTTCCCGGGCTCGATGCTGCCGATGAGCGAATCGAGCCCGAGCGCCTTGGAGCCGCCCCTGGTGGCGAAGTCCACCACGTCCTCGGCGCGCAGGTGGCAGTTGGTGACCGTCTCCTGCCTGTTATGCGCCTCCAGGTGCTCGCGGGACCGGTCGGCGCCGAGGGTGGTCCGCATGGCCGAGAACAAGTCGCCGCTCCACCACACGCTAGTGTCCATCGACAGCGAGACGGGGATGCTGTGCTCGCGCAACTGCCAGGTGGGCGGGTAACCCTGCCCGGCGCTCTGCTCGCTCTCGGTGGATACCGACGCCGACCCGCCGGTGGCGGCGATCCGGTTGTAGGAGTCCCGGGTGAGCGTGGCCGCATGCACGTAGATGCTGGACGGCGTCATGAAGCCGCCCTCGTGCATGAGCCTGATGCCGTCATCGTTGGTCGCGCCCCACACGCCTGCGTGCGTGGTCACCGGTACGTCCAGGTCGCGGGCGACCTCGAAGGCCGCCTTCTCCGGGAAGGCAGGATCACCAGTCACGTCGAATGCCATCTGGAAGCCGAGCATGTCGTTGTTGCTGCCGAAGTGCCGACTGACGAACTCGCGGAACTCCGGTGCTGCCGACCACTCCCACGGTCCCTGCTGGATGTTCCCGTAGGCCAGCACAAACCGTCCGGGTACCTCGGTCAGCGCCTGCACCGCCGCCTCGGCGTGGTCCACGGTCTGCAGCCCGTGCGACCAGTCGACGGTCGTGGTCACCCCGGCGTCGATCGCCTCGATGGCGGCGAGCAGGTTGCCCGCGTAGATGTCCTGCGGGCGGAATGTCTTACCCCACTGCAGGTAGTACCAGACGAAGTACTGAGTCAGCGTCCAGTCGGCGCCGTACCCGCGCATCGCGGTCTGCCACATGTGCCGGTGGGTGTCGACCATCCCCGGCATCAGGATGCCGCCGGTCGCGTCAATCTCTGCCGTACCCTCGGGCACGGCCAGGTTCGGCCCCACCGCGGCGATGCGCTCACCAGAGACAAGGACGTCGGCACCGTCAAGGACATGGTGGCCATCGTCCAGGGTCAAGACGGTGGCGTTCCTGAACACCACTGACCGCCCGTGCGTCAGGTCGGCGGCAGTCAGGCTGGACGTGGCTGTCATGAAACCTCCAGTGAGGGCGAGTACGGCGGGTTGGAACTCGGGCCGCCGACTCGCAGCGGCGGAACTGGTCGCTGCGGTCGCCGGCGGCCCGGCCGGGCTACTTCGAGAACCAGCTGGCTACCGGTTTGCCAAGTGGCAGGCCCTTGCCGCCCACGGATTCGAGCGCGCCGCTGAGGTAGGCGTAGAAGCCGAAGGCCGAGAAGATCAGAACGAACACAGCGCCAATGTGGTACGGAACCGACGACGTGCCCATCACCGCCACAGCCAGGAACGCGACGCCCACCGTGCCAGCGCCCAGGATGATCGAGAACACCAGCGGTAGCCGCAGCGTGACGAGGAACAGCATGAAGATCGCCGCATCCCAGCCGATGAGGAACTGGCCAAGCGTGTGCGGGATGTCGGCGTCCACGGCAGTCCCGTACCAATTGTGCGCGAGGCCGAGCACCATGGCCGTGTAGCTGAGCCAGAAGCCGGCGAACGTACCGAGGATCGTCGCGACAAAGGTCTGCTGGAGCGAGGCCGCCCAGATCGTCGCGATCAGCAGGCCGAGCCCTGTGCCGGCGAAGACAATCGGCTGAATGCTGTACGGCTGCACCGCCAGCGGCACGTTGCCGAGCAGCGAGATGCCCAGCACCAGGCTGCCGGTCGCAAAGACGATCAGTCCCAGCACGGCGGGGTTGCCGTCCAGGCGCGGGGCTTGGACCGACTCCGCGGGCTCGCGCAAGGCTTCGTGCGCGTTGCTCCCGGCGGCGTCAGATTGAACATCAGTCATTCGGAGCCTCCCTGTCTGGTGGCCGCGCCACGACGGCGCCGACCCCGAAGTGAGCGAACTCAGCCCGTGCGGCGCGACCGCGCGAGGGGGTCGTACAACGGCCGTGACCGCCATGCGGACAAAGACTCACGTAGCGAACGGGCACAGCATTTCGCTCGCGTGTACCGCTGTCAAGAGCACCGTGCCGCCAGCCGGAAACATCGCCGCGGATCAGTCTCGTCGCTGCCCCGGGGCCGGGTCGCCGCGCAGTTGGTGGCGCTGCTGCGGAGCATGTAGGCCGCCCGGCGGCTGCCGCCGGTTGGCGCTCTTTCTCGGCGCTGAGCTAGCCTGTCCGCGATGCGGACGATACGCCTGGGCCGCGTTACAGTCGGGTGTCGGCATCCGCAGCGCGCCGACGCGCGGGAGAGGAAGGGCATGGCACGCAGGGACGGCAGCCCGGACTTCATCGAAGCGCTGGCTCGCGGCCTCGACGTGATCCGGGTGTTCCGGCCGCGCCAGCCCGTCATGTCCCTGACGGCCGTAGCGACCGCCGCGGGGCTTGCCCGGCCCACGGCGCGCCGGGTGCTGCTGACGCTGGAGCAGCTCGGTTACGTGCGCGCGGCCGAGCGCGGCTTCGAGCTGACGCCACGCGTGCTCGAGCTTGGCATGTCCTACGTCCTGTCCCGCGGTCTGTGGGAAGTCGCCCGGCCGCACATGGAGCGGCTGGTTGACCAGACGCACGAGTCCACCTCCATTGCCCAGCTAGACGGCTCGGACATCGTCTACGTTGCGAGGGTCGCGGTACCCAAGATCGTCGCGCTGGCCGTGACGATCGGGACCAGGTTCCCGGCGATGCAGACCTCACTCGGCAAGGTGCTGCTCGCGGCCATGCCGATAGCCGAGGCCGAACACGTGCTCGCGGAGCCGAGCAGGTCTGGGATCACGCCGCGGTACCTGCCCACGGCCGAGGAACGCGCCGACACCCTGCGCCAAGTCCGCGCCCGCGGCTGGGCGCTGACCGACGAGGAGCTCGCCGCCGGGATCAGGTCGGTGGCCGCGCCGCTGCGCGACGGGGACGGGCAGGTGATCGCGTCCCTCAACGTCAACGCGCACGCCGCGGAGACGCCGGTCGACGTGCTGACCGGTCAATACCTGCCGCTGCTGCTGCAGACCGCCAGCGCGATCAGCGCGGACTGGGCGGCGTTGCAGTCGGTACCGCAGGTCACGGTGGGTCGGCCCGCCACCGCCGGCGCGCCGGCGGCCGGCTAGCCTGACCCAAAATCCGGCACCTTGACAAGGTCAGGGCCCGGAGTAAGACTGCATTTCTCGGACATCTGTCCGACTGGCGGACGCAAGGATACGTATCAGCCCATGAGCCAGCCCGAGGCCATCGGCCCCGATCGGAGCGGGGCGCGGCGGCCCGCGGGCGCCGGCGAGCCGCCCGACAACCGGGCCGGGCCGCTGTCGGGCCTGCTCGTCGCGGACTTCTCCCGCGTGCTCGCCGGGCCGTACTGCACGATGCTGCTCGCCGACCTCGGCGCCGACGTGGTGAAGGTGGAGAGCCCGGCGGGCGACGACACGCGGCGCTGGGTGCCGCCGGTGACCGACGCCGGCACTTCCACCTATTACCTGGCCATCAACCGGAACAAGCGCTCGGTGGTGCTCGACCTTCGTGATCCCGGGCAGCTCGCCGCCGCCCGCGAGCTTGCCCGCCGCGCCGATGTCTTCGTGCACAACTTCAAGCCCGGCGGGCTTGCCAGGTTTGGCTTGGACTATGACTCGGTGAGCGGCGCTAATCCGCGCGTCGTGTACGCCTCGATCAGCGGCTTCGGCGCCGGGGGCGGCAGGGACCTGCCCGGTTACGACTTGATGGTGCAGGCCATGTCCGGGCTGATGAGCCTCACTGGTGACCCCGCCGGACCCCCGTACCGCGCTGGGATATCGGTGTTCGACGTCATGTCCGGCCTGCACACCGCGATCGGCATCCTGGCCGCACTCAACCACCGCGCGGCGACCGGGCAGGGCCAGCACGTGGAGGCGAGCCTGATGGCCTCCGCGCTGTCCGGGATGGTGAACCAGACCAGTGCCTATGTGGCCGGCGGAGTCGTGCCGTTCCGGATGGGCAACTCCCACCCCAGTCTCTTCCCATACGAGCCGCTGCCGACCGGTGATGGCGAGCTCATCATTACGGCCGGCAACGACACCCAGTTCCGCAAGCTGTGCGAGGTTCTCGGCGCTCCGCACCTAGCCGAGGATCCGCGGTTCGCCACGACCGAGGGCCGCACAGCTAACCGGGAGGAACTGCGCCCGCTGCTGGCCGAGTGCCTGGCCAAGAGGCCGGCCGCGGAGTGGTTCGCCGAGTTGATCGGAGCCGGGGTTCCCTGCGGGCCGATCAATACCGTCGATCGCGGCATCGCCTTCGCTACCGAGATCGGACTCGAGCCGGTTGTCCAGACCGGGCATGGCGGCAGTGCCATGGCGACAGTCCGGCATCCGCTTACGTTCTCGCTGACGCCGCCGCGCTACGACCTGCCGCCGCCCAGCCTGGACGAGCACGGGGACGAGATCCGGGCCTGGCTTGCCGCCCCGGTCGAGCGTGGTGATTCGGCACATCGTCCCGGGCCGGCCGGCCGACTTCCGGCCAGCGATCAGCAGATCGACGACCCGCAAGCCGGAGCCGCATCATGACCCGGCCCGGACAGCCTCGTTACCCGACCTCGCTCGGCGTATCTGACGCCGACACCATCCGCCTGCTGGGCCACGATCTGGCTGCCGACCTCATGGGGAAGGTTGGCTTCGGGGAACTCGCGCTGTGGCTCGTCACCCAGCACAGGCCGACTCCGTCGCAAGTCCGGGTGTTCGAGGCGGTGCTGGTCGCGCTGGCCGATCACGGGTTCACGCCCACCGCAATCGCCGCCAGGCTGACCTACCTGAGCGCGCCGGACTCGGTACAGGGGGCACTCGCGGCGGGCCTGCTCGGGGGCGGCTCGAGGTTCCTCGGCGCGACCGAGGACACCGGACTCTTCCTCGCCGACGCGATCGCCGAGGCCGGCGACGTGCTGCCCGAGGATGCGGCGGGCTGGGACGCGCTGGCGCTGTCGGCGGTGCGGCGGGCGCGGGTAGCCGGCCGGCTGATCCCGGGCCTCGGCCACCCGGTGCACAAGGTCACCGACCCGCGCACGCCGGTCTTGTTCGAGATCGCCGAGGAGGAGCGGCTGTTCGGCCCCCACCTGCGGCTGTTCCAGGCGATCGGCCGGGTCCACCCGCAAGTGCTCGGCCGCACGCTGCCGCTGAACGGGGCCGGCACGTGCGGTGCCGCGCTCGCCGATCTCGGCCTGCCCGCGAGCCTGCTGCGCGGCTTCGCGCTGCTGGCGCGGGCCGCGGGCCTGCTTGGTCAGCTTGCCGAGGAGCAGCGCAGGCCGATAGCGATGGACATGTACCTGGCCATCGACCGCAACTCCGAGTACCAACCCCCCCAGCCCGACTGAGCACGGGCTCGAAGTCCAGGGAGCTGCCATGGCGACCGTCGCAGCGGTCATCGCTTCCACGCACCACCCGTTCTACCTCCGGGCGAGCACAGCCACCGGCGACGACAGGCCACCGTTCGCCGACGAGTGGGTGGCCAAGATCATGGCGTTCCGCGAGACCCTCACGCGTGCACGGCCGGACGTACTGGTCATGGTCGGGAGCGACCATTTCCATCAGATATGGCTAGACAACATGCCGCAGTTCCTCGTCGGGAAGGCGCCGTTCTACGACGCGAACTTCTACAACGAGGAACGGGAATTTGGCCTGCCGCGCATGTTCCTGCGCGGCCACGAGGAACTGTCCGAGTACGTCCTGCGGCATGGCATCGACGCGGGATTCGACCTGGCTTTCAGCAACGAGCTGCGGGTCGACCACAGCATCACCTGCCCGATCATCACGCTGCGGCCGCAGGCAGACCTTCCGATCGTGCCGGTGTATACCAACATCTTTGCCCCTCCCATGCCGCAGCCGGCCCGGTTCGTCGAGCTCGGAAAGGCCATCAGGCGGCTGGTCGAGGAGTGGCCTAGCGACCAGCGGGTCGCCATCGTCGGCACCGGCCACCTGTCGCTGGAGCTGGGCGGTCCCCGCCAGTTCGGCCCGCACGGACCCGACCCCGAGTTCGACCGCAAGGCCGTTTCGTGGATCGCGTCGGGCGACGTCAAGTCCGCGCTCGCCGAGGTGAGCCTGGACAGCCTGTGGGAGCCGGGCAACGCGACGCATGGATTCATGGACTTCCTGCTCATGATGGGCGCCGCTGGGGAGAACGTGGCAGCCGACTATGCCGACTACCTCGACCTGTTCCACACCATGGAGGCCTACTTCACCTGGTACCCGAACGGAGTGGACTCGCTGTGAGCAAGTACCTGCTGGACAAGTTCCTCTACACAATCGACAGGGATCCGCAGCTTGTCGAGCGATACCGCGAGGACCCGCGCGGCACAGTCGGCTGGTGGGAAGCCGAGCAGGCCAACGTCATCATTGGCTGCCACGAGGGCGAGCGAAGCACCTGGCTGAAGTTCAGCGACGCGGAACGGGATGCGCTCGCCAGTCACGACTACGCGAAGCTCTTCGGACTAGGTGCCCACCCGTTCCTCACGCTGACGCTCTTCATTGGCATGTTCGAGCGCGATTACGCAGAGCCGCTGGCCTTCCAGCGGGAGTACGCAGCCCGGCTGAGTGACTTCACGCTGCCCTATCCCGACATCGCCACCTGACCCGCCCCGCCTGTCTGCCGGGCCTTGAAAGACCCGCGGCGACCGTGTTTGCCCGGCTGGCCGGCTGGCTAGGCTCGGCAAGGATGATCGTGGTGATAGCCGGCGTGGCTGGGAGCGGGAAGACGACGGTCGGCAAGCTGGTAGCGGCACGCCTAGGCTGGGAGTTCGCCGACGGGGACGCCTTCCACTCGGCGTCGAATGTCGAAAAGATGCGGGCTGGCCTGCCGCTGACCGACGCCGACAGATGGCCGTGGCTGGCGGCGATCGCGTCCTGGATGGACGAGCGGATCGCGGCCGGCCTGTCGGCGGTTGTGGCCTGCTCGGCGCTGAAGCGCCGCTACCGCGACCAACTGCTGTCCGGCCGGGCCAACACAGCCATGGTCTTCCTCGTGATCAGCCACGCCCAGGATGAGCGGAGGATGGCCGCCAGGCGCGGCCACTTTTTCGGTCAGGGACTGCTGGACAGCCAGTTCGCCGAGCTAGAGCCGCCTAGCGCTGACGAGCGCGTGCTGCAGATTGCTGCCGATGGGCCCGCCGGTGAGGTGGCCATCGAGATCATTAAGTCGCTGGGGCTAGACCCAGGCTGAGCCGCCCGGGCGGGAAGTCCACTCTGGATGGGTGATGCCCGCATGGTCCCGCCAGTGGAGGCTGCCGTCATGACGGCCAGTGCAGGGCTGCGCACTCGCATGCCATGCTGATCCAGGCCGTCGCGTTCTCCCTGCTCGCGGCGATCTCGCCGACAGGACTTCTCGTGGCGGCCGTATTCCTCGGCTCGGCCAGCCCCCGGCTGACCGCGATGGCCTACGTGGCGGGCGCTATCGGGATGACCGTCCTCGGAGCGGCGATCTTGTTCGTCCTGCTGCGAGCCGGTGGCCTGGACCGGCCAGACGCGCTCCAGGCCAGGTACGACTTCAGGCTCGGCCTCGGCATCGCTCTGCTGCTCGCCGCCGGTTACCTCCGCCGCCGCGGGCTCCGGTCGCGCGAGAAGTCCGAGCAGCTTCCGGGCCCGATGGCCAGGATGATCGCCCGGCCCGGCCCCGCCGTGGCCTTCGTCGCCGGCGTGGCGATCTACGTGCCTTCTCTCACCTTCGTGGCAGCGGTCCAGGCCGTGGCCACGACAGAACCCGGCGTCGTGAACGCCGTACTGCTGCTCACCGTCGTTGTCGTGATCACTGCCACTGCGGCATGGCTGCCGCTGGTGTCGTACCTGTTCTCGCCTGAGCGAACGGGCCAGCAGCTCGCGCTGTTTAACGGCTGGCTGCGACTGCACGGGTACCTGCTGCTGGTCGGCGCGGCGGGAATCTGCGGACTCGCACTCGTCGTGAACGGGGCACTCGGGCTGGCTGGTGTCGCCTGAGCGGCCGGGCACCCGCCACCCGGACTCGATCTCCTAGTGGTGGTCTGGTGCCACGCCATGATCCATGAGACTTTGGTGCCTGCCAGCCCTCAAACTCTCATGGATCATGATCCGGCAGCCGGGCGGTGCGGTCAGATACCCGCATATCGACTAGGGATGATCTAGGCGGTCACGGCGGTCGGAGCGGCGGTCGAGACCCGCCTGGCCGACTTCAGGGCACGCCGCAGACTGAAGGCCATGAACGCCAGCATCAGACCGTAGAGGATCAGCCACGCCGCGACGATCGTGAGCAGCAACACCAGCGTCAGCGCGGGCCAGGCGATCATGATGACGCCGGCGAAGAGGCTGAACACGCCGAGCAGCGCTCGCACCCAGCGTCCCGGCACGCGGGCAGAGATCGCCACGCCGATGTCGGCAATGCCGTGCATGATGAAGTACACGCCTGTGACGAACGCGATGAGCAGGATGCTGAGCGCGTGGTGCCGCAGGCAATACAGCCCTGCGAGCACTGCCAGCAGGCCGATCACCACGTAGGCCGCCCGCATTCCGCCGCTTTCGCCGTGCGCGGTGAAGCCCTCGTAGAGCTTGATGACGCCCGACACGATGAGCGCGAGCCCGACCAGAATCGCCACCACCAGGAGGGTGGCATGCGGCCAGGCCAGCAGGACGATCCCCGCCGCTATCATGCACACGCCGCCGAACAGCAACGCGCCCCAGGACAGGCTGGCAGCCTTCGCCAGCGGCCCGCGTTCGCCATACACGTCCGCGCCAGGCGGTGCCTCCTCGCGCCCTCCCTGCTCGCGGTAGGCGCCAGCTTGCTGTGGGACTCTTGTTGTCTGCTGCTCCGTGGCCAGGCTGGTCGAGCCGCCGGAACTCGCCCCGCGCTGTGCGGCCGGGGAACTCGTCGTGCTAGCTGGCGTCGGCTCGCTCGCACTCGCGCCCGTCT
>JASHSO010000301.1 GCA_030038715.1 Streptosporangiaceae bacterium | reverse complement strand
GACCAGATCTGGCTCAAGCTCGTCGGCAACGTGGCGTTCAACCCGATCACGGCCCTGACCGGGGCCACTCTCGGGGAGCTCGGCCAGCTTCCGGAGATGCGAGACCTGCTGCGCGGAATCTTCGCCGAGTGCGGTGCCGTGGCTGCCAAGCTCGGCATCACGTTCCCGGTGTCGCTGGAGCGGCGGCTCGAGGCGGGTCTGGCGGTGGGGGACCACAAGACCTCGATGCTGCAAGACCTCGAAGCTGGCAAGCGGCTTGAGTTCGAGTGCATGACCGGCGCGGTGGTCGAGCTTGCCGGGCACCTGGACGTCGACGTCCCGCACACGATGACTGTGCATGCCTGCGTGAAGCTGCTTGACCAGCTTGCGCGGCGCGCCTCGGAGTAGCCCGCTCCCGCCCCGTGGTATCTCGTTCGGGTTCGGGCAAGCTCGCCGGGCTCTTTTGTCGTGGATTGCGGTCGATTAAGCGCGTCCTTGGCGCCGTGCTGGCCTGGTGGGGTCGAGCCGTCTCGGGTAGAGGGTTCCTGTTGGGCTGGTGCGACCAGACGGGGGATGGCACATGAACAGCGGCTTTTACGGACCGGAGGGCTTCGGCTCCAGCCCGTTCGACGACTTTCTGGCCCGGATCTTCGGGCCGGGGGGCGGCCCGCCGCGTCCGGTTCAGCGGGTGGACATCATGCGGCTCATGAGCGGACCGGCCCGCGAGCTGCTCGGCGCGGCAGCGACTCAGGCTGCCGAGCACGGGGGAGTGGACCTGGATACCGAGCACCTGCTCTGGGCCGCGGCCACGCTTGAGCCAACCCGGCATCTGCTGGCGCGGGCAGGAGCAGATCCCGAGGCGCTGACCCGGGAGGTGGCGCGACTCGAGCGCCAGCGCGCGCGCAGCGGGCAGCCTCCGCAGCTTACGCCGGGCGCCAAGCGCGCGCTGCTGGACGCGCACCAGGTCTCCCGCTCGCTCGGATCGACCTACATCGGGCCCGAGCACATCCTGCTCGCGCTGGCGGCGAACCCGGACTCGGCGGCCGGCCGGATCCTGTCCATTGCGCGGGTGACTCCGGCTGCGCTGCAGGCAGCCCTCGCCGGCCAGGGCGTCGCGACGGGTTTCAGTCAAGGCCGCCGGTCGGGGACCCCGACTCTGGACGAGTTCGGCCGGGACCTGACATCCCTGGCCCGCGAGGGGCGAGTTGACCCGGTGATCGGCCGTGACGCCGAGATCGAGCAGACCATCGAGGTGCTCTCGCGCCGTGGCAAGAACAACCCCGTCCTGATTGGCGAGGCCGGAGTGGGCAAGACGGCCATCGTGGAGGGAATCGCGCAGCGGATAGTGGACGACGAGGTTCCAGAGACGCTGGCCGGCAAGCGAGTCGTCCAGCTCGAGCTGTCCGGCGTGGTTGCGGGCACCAGGTACCGGGGTGACTTCGAAGAGCGGATGCGCAGGCTGATCGACGAGGTCTCCGAGAATCGCGACGGCCTGATTATCTTCATCGACGAGCTGCACACCATCGTCGGCGCCGGGGCGGGCGCCGAAGGCGGCATGGATGCCGGGAACATGGTCAAGCCGGCGCTCGCCCGCGGCGAGCTGCATGTGATCGGCGCGACGACGCTGGACGAATACCGCAAGAACATCGAGAAGGACGCAGCTCTTGCCCGGCGGTTCCAGCCGATCCTGGTACCGGAGCCCACAGTCGACGACGCCCTGGCCATCCTGCGCGGGCTCCGCGACCGGTACGAGGCACACCACCAGGTCCGCTACGGCGACGAGGCCCTGGTAGCGGCCGTCGAGCTGTCCGACCGGTACATCACTGACAGGTTCCTTCCCGACAAGGCCATCGACCTCATCGACCAGGCCGGCGCGCGGGTCCGGCTGCGGGCCAAGACTCCGGGCGCGGACCGGCGGGAGCTAGAGCGCCGGATGGACGAGCTGCGCCGCGACAAGGACCAGGCGGTCGCCAGCGAGCAGTACGAACAAGCGTCCAAGCTGCGCGACCAGATCGAGGAGATCCGTCAGCAGGTCGAGCACGTCGAGCACGTCGGCGACGACGACTCCGCCGTTCCCGAGGTCACCGTGAACGACATCGCCGAGGTGGTGTCGCGTACCACCGGCGTGCCCGTTCGCGAGCTTACCGAGGAGGAGAAGGACCGGCTGCTGAGCCTCGAGGCGCATCTGCACGGACGGGTCATCGGCCAGGACGAGGCAGTGACCGCCGTCTCCGAGGCCGTGCGCCGGTCGCGGGCCGGACTTGGCGACCCCAATCGCCCGGTTGGCAGCTTCCTGTTCCTCGGGCCAACGGGCGTGGGAAAGACCGAGCTGGCGCGCTCTTTGACCGAGGCCCTGTTCGGAGCCGACAGCAGGATGGTCCGGCTGGACATGAGCGAGTTCTCCGAGCGGCATACGGTGAGCCGCCTCGTCGGAGCGCCACCCGGCTATGTCGGCTACGAGGAAGCCGGCCAGCTCACTGAGGCGGTCCGCCGCAGGCCGTACTCTGTCGTGCTGCTCGACGAGATCGAGAAGGCCCATCCGGATGTCTTCAACATCCTGCTGCAGGTGCTGGACGACGGCCGGCTGACCGACGGGCAGGGCAGGACTGTCGACTTCAAGAACACGGTGCTGATCATGACAAGCAACATCGGCTCCGACCTGGTCGGCGGGCGCGGCGCCACCTTGGGATTCGCCGGCGGCGAGCGGGCGGCGACAGGAGCCGGCACCCAAGACGCGCTGCAGGAGCAGCTGATGCGGCGGCTGCGTGAGTCCTTGCGGCCAGAATTCCTGAACCGGATCGACGAGATCATCGTCTTCCGCCAGCTTGACCAGGCCGAGCTGCGTCAGATTACCGAGCTGCTGCTCGAGGAAACCCGCCGGCGCCTGCATGCCCAGGACGTGACCGTGCACTTTACCTCGACGGCCGTGGACTGGATCGCCGAGCGCGGCCACCAGCCCGAGTTCCGTGCCCGCCCGATGCGCCGCACCATCCAGCGTGAAGTGGACAACCAGCTCTCGCGGATGCTGCTGGACGGCAAGATCAACGGCGGGCAAGAGGTCACCGTAGCCGTCCGGGACGGCCGGCTGGCCTTCCACGCTGAGCGCGCATCCGTTAGGACGTAAAGCACGTGCAGGTCCAAAGGCCCGCAAGGGCTTTACGCGATCAAGCACGACGGCTCGATGTCAGCGGCCTGGGTTACTGTGGCTGCGTGCTGGAGGACTTCCATCCGGCTGTGCGCACCTGGTTCGAGCGCCGGTTCCCGGCCGGGCCGACCGATCCGCAGCATAAGGGCTGGGCCGAGATCGCGGCGGGGCGGCACACGCTGATCGCCGCGCCCACCGGGTCAGGGAAGACCCTGGCGGCTTTCCTGGTGTGCATCGACCGCGTGTACCGCGAGCACGAGGCGGCCGCGGAGCCGACTGCAAGCCCCAATGTCGTGTACGTGTCCCCGCTGAAGGCGCTCGCCGTGGACATCTGGCAGAACCTCGAGCGGCCGCTGGCTGAGATTGCCGAGGTAGCAGCCGAACTCGGGATGAGCGCGCCGAGGATCCGGGTCGCGGTGCGAACCGGGGATACCGCCGCCGCCGAGCGCGCGGCCATGCTGAGGTGCCCGCCAGATTTCCTGATCACCACGCCCGAGTCGCTGTACCTGCTGGTGACGGCCCAGCGGACCCGTGCCATGCTGCAGGGCGTCAGCACGGTCATCGTGGATGAGATTCACGCGGTAGCGGGCAACAAGCGCGGATCCCACCTGTCGCTGACGCTGGAGCGCCTGCAGCACGTGGCTAGCCAGCCGCTGCAGCGGATCGGGCTGTCCGCAACCCAGCGACCGATCCAGGCAGTGGCC
>JASHSO010000300.1 GCA_030038715.1 Streptosporangiaceae bacterium | reverse complement strand
TGCCTGGCGCAGAATCCAGTGCAGCGCGGCGCTCCCCGATGATCTGGCACGTACATGTACAGGGTGAAGCCCCTGCCATCGGTGATGACTTTGCCGAGGCCAGGGATCACGCGGGCCTGCACCTCGTAGGCCGGGGTGCTAGCGCCGGCGGCACCGCATCCTGCGACTCCAGCCGCGGCAGCCAGTGCTGCCAGCGCTGCGGCCAAAGCAGCTCGCATCCGGACAGCCGCGCAGGTCGACGCGCCACGATGCCCTCGCGTGCGAACCGCCACGCTGACTGCAGTTGCTGCGAGCAGCCGAGGACTCCGACCCCACCGCGCCATGCGTTAGAGATTACAACTGACCAGCCGGTCGGCATCAGGCTGGTCCGGGCTCGTTAGGCCGTTGTCGCATGCATCTCATGCGACGCGGTGATCACAATCGTCACTCATGTACAAATTAACGCACCATTTACAGATCCGCTATTCAGTCGTAATCTCGACGTGGATGTCGACAATAGGCCACAGCTAAGGCTTGGCGAGGAGCCTCTGAATGGCTATTCCGCGGATTCTGTTCGTGATTCCCGGCCTGCTCGGGGGCCTGTTGTTACCTGCACTGACAGCACCCAGCTCGGCACCCGCTGGAACTGTGGGTATGGTGAGCGACGATTTCGCCCAGGACGTGGTGACCATTCACGTGGGCCAGCAGCTCACGTTCGTCAATGACTCGCGCTTCATCCACATCATTGGACCGGGGTGGAATACCCACCTGTGGGGCCACGAGCGCGGCGTACCCATGGTCGGCGCTCGCCTCATGCAGACCAACAGCGTGTACACCACCGGCCGGTGGGAGCGACCCGGCCGGTACCGGGTCACGTGCTCGGTGCACCCACACATGAACCTGGTCGTGGTGGTCGTCGGTAAGCCGTAAGAACCCATTACTGCCCAGGCCGGTGAAAGGAGGTGGCCATGTCGGTTCTCAAGCACGTCCGCTACGTGCTGGGCTCGCTGACGGGGGTGTTGTTCGTCCTCGTAGGCGGCCTGTCGTTCTGACCTGGCAAAGCGGAGCCTGAACCGCTCCGCACGCTCTCGCCGGGCCGGCGTCTAGTTCGTGCCGACCCGGCGAGAGCACCAGCCAGCAGCGCGTTCCCTGCACAGACTCAGTCGGAGCGGCAATGTTCGAGTCCGGGATCAGGCAACTTCGCATGGCGATCAGCATGGCCGCGGGTCGACGGCTGGACACGGCCAACATCGGCAGGTTGATCCACGACCTGGTTGCGACGGTTGCCGAGTTCGGCGAGCCCGGCGCCGACGCTGAGGAGGTGCTCGGCAGTTCGATGGCAGACCCGAAGAGCCTGCAGGAACTGACCAGCCGGGGCCTGCGGCGCACGGCTCGCAGGCTCGCGGCGCAATCGGCGTTCTACGCTCGCCGTTTCGCCGCCGCCGATGTGGGGACAGACAAGTTCGCGCTGGCCGACCTGCGGGCGATCCCAGTTACCACGAAACGGGACCTGATCGAGCGCGCCGGTGACTTCCGGTGCGCCGACGTGCCAGCCCACCTCGTCACCCGCACCACCGGGACGACGGGACGTCCGGCCGAGGTCTGGCTGTCCCGATACGAGATGGAGCTGTGGCCAGCGCTGGCGGCTTTGTCGTCGCTGCTGCAAGACGCCTTGCGGTCCGGCGACGTGATGCAGGTCAACATGAATTCCCGGGCGATAGCCGCCAACCACCTGACGGCGGCAACGTGTCGGCTGGCCGGAGCCGCGTGCAAACTGGATGGCATCGTGGCGCCGGAGGAAGCGGTGGCCAGCCTGGTCGATGCCCGCGTCACAGTGCTCTCGACCTACCCGAGCTATCTCGCCGAGCTGGTGACTGCCGCCCGGCGGCTTGGCGTCGGTCCGGGAGACCTTTCACTGCGACGTGTCACGGTGGGTGGTGAAGTTCTGTCCCCGAGCCTGGCCACCGCTGGGTGCCAGACGCTCGGGGTGCCACATATCGACGATGTCTACAGCATCACCGAGGCGATCCCGGTCGCCGGCCGGGCATGTGGACACGGCCACCTGCACCATGACGTCAACCAGGGCCTGACCGAGGTGCTCGGCTTGGCATCGAGCGAGCCGGCCGCCCCCGGAGAACTCGGGACCCTGGTGATCACCCCGTTCTTCCCGTACCGGGACTGTATGCCGGTCTTCCGGTACGACACCAGGGATCTGGTCCGTTGTCTCCCCAGCGAGCCTCTGTCGTGCGAGCTCGCGGGACTGCCTGCCACCAGCCAGGTCCTGGGGAAGGCCGAAGACTTGTTGTGCGCAGGCCCGGCACGGGAGGTTACGCCCCGGCAGTTGATCGACGCCATCGAGGCGCTGCCGACCCAACCCTGGCCGGCCCGCTATCGCGCTGACGTGCGAGACGGCCGGATTCAGCTGGCTGTGCCCGCGGCAGCCGTCAACGGGCTGGGCGAAGGGGTGGCGCGCCGTCACTTCGCTGACGCCGGCCTGGATATCGACCTGGCCATCGTCGCCGATGACCTGCTTCCGTCGCTGCGCCGCACACGAGGCGATCTGCGCGAAGCAAGCTTCGGCGGCCAGCAAACACTCGTCGGAGCATGACATGCCGTTCGAGCCGATCCCGCTCGCGGAGCAATCCGGCGTCGAGTTCGCGGTCGCGCTGACAGGGGCGCTCGCGATCAGCGCTGGCGCTCTGACCTACTTTCGCCGGGTACGCCAGGACCGCCCTCCGATCGGCACGTTCAACGGCCGTGACATCGGCATGCTCTTCGCGTTCATCATTGCGCTGCCGTTCCTGTATGCCGCTCTGCCGCACTGGGCGTTGACTAGCTTCCTTGCCTTGACGTTCGCGTCCGCGCTGGCAATCGGCTACGGGCCGGTGCTGCGCGCTGGACCCTTGTGGCTCGGTATCGGGGTGTTGATCGGGGGCAACATCTGGACGAGCCGGTTCCTGCTCGGCACGGTGGCGGGCTGGCAGCTGTGGTGGTTCGAGCTGACCATCCTGGTAGGTCTTGCCGCGGTTGCCGTCGCGAACCTCTACGTTCAGGGCGGCATGAAGCTCCGGCATGTAGCGTACTTCGCGCTCGTACTCGCAGCGTATGACGTGATCTTCACCAACACGTTCCCGGTTATCGACAAGCTCAGCCAGGAGTTCCTCGGGGCCCCGCTCGACC
>JASHSO010000299.1 GCA_030038715.1 Streptosporangiaceae bacterium | reverse complement strand
ACAGAAATGTCAGTGCCATATGTGAACATGGATCCTGGACAGGTGTGAACACCTTAGTGAGCCCCCTTACGGAATCGAACCGTAGACCTTCTCCTTACCATGGAGACGCTCTGCCGACTGAGCTAAGGGGGCGAGGGCGCGGGATGCCGATCCACCGCGCCAGGTGAGCATACACGACGCGGGACAGATGCAGTGATCCCGGCCCGAGTTGGTCTACCAGCCGTGCCACGGGAGCAGCGCTGTCACCGCCACCGCGGCGAATAGCAGGGTGAGATAGGCGATCGACAGGTGGAACAGCCGCATCGGAGCCACTGAGCCGTCTGCCGCGACGCTGGCTCTGAGCCGGTGCGCCTCCACCAGGAACCAACCCCCAAGCCCAGCAGCGCAGCAGCCGTAGATCAGGCCCGCATAGGGAGCCAGTACTAGTGTGGCGGCGACCATCGCATAGGAGTACAGCAAGATCTTTCGCGCGACGGTTCCAGCCGACGCCACCACTGGCAGCATCGGTACCTTGGCAGCCGCGTAGTCGTCCTTGAACTTCATGGCCAGTGCCCAGAAATGCGGCGGAGTCCAGAGGAAGATCACGGCGAAGAGCACGATCGCTGGCCAGCCCACGGTGCCCTTAACAGCTGCCCAGCCCACCAGGACGGGGAAGCAGCCGGCCGCACCGCCGATGACGATATTGGAGGCGGTCCTGCGCTTCAACCCGAGGGTGTAGACGAAGATGTAGAACAGGATCGCCGCGTCGGCGAGCGCGGCCGCCAGCCAGTTAGCCAGCAAGCCCAGCAGCAGTGTCGCAGCGGCACCGAGGACCACACCGAATGCCAGGGCCTCGCCTGGCTTGATAGCAGCCGACCGGGTCCGGCTGGCGACAAGAGGCCGACGCGAGGTGCGATGCATCACCGCGTCGATGTCACGGTCGATGTAGCAGTTCAAAGTGTTGGCACTGCCGGCCGCGAGTGCACCGCCGATGAGTGTCACCGCGAGCAGCCTGGCCGTCGGCAGTCCTCGCTGCGCCAAGAGCATCGTAGGCACGGTCGTGACCAGCAGCAGCTCGATGATGCGCGGCTTGGTGAGTTGGAAAAGCGAGCGGGCGATCAAGCCGACGCTGCGTCGGCCGTCAAGCTCAACCCCGGCCGACGACGTCGGCGGCGAGCCGACGGGCAGAGGACTGACATCAGTAACCTGCGTCACCCGCCAGCCTCCGGGTCGTCCTTCGTTGCCGTGTCCTCGGCCGCCTCGCCAGAGTCACCGCCCGCCTCACCAACGGGGTCAGTCGTGGCCGAGTACCCGTGGTCGGCCGACTCAGTGGTGCTGCCAGTCGCCGACGCGCTGTAACCGCCGGCGACGGCCGCCCCGGCGCTCGCTCCGCCCGCACTACTGCCGACCGGCGCTGTGATCCTGCGAGCCGGTACCCGCTGGTGCGGCAGCGCGAACAACAAGAGGTAAAGGATCGCCCCGATGGCGATGAAGAGCAACATCGGAAAGCCGAACGTCAAGTTGTAACCGTGCGGCGTATTGTCCGGCGTCACCCCTGCCGCGAGTATGTAACCCGGCACTGCTGCCTCCTGCCACGAGAGTCTTCGCTCGTCACCTGATCCCGGGCCGTGACGGCCAGGACGACTTCCGCGGGCTCAGCAACCGGTCCAGGCTAGCCGACAATTCAGCCGACTCCTCTTCACTGAGCCATTTCATCATCACCGCAACGGCGCCGCCGATCATCACCGGCAGCATGCCCATCCACAGCACGGCACCCGCGAGCTGCTGGTCATCGAGGACCGTCATAACGTGGTGCGCTGGTCCGGCGTAGACCGGGTACAGCACTCCGTTGCCGAACACGAGCACCATACCGAGTACGGTCCCGGCCCCCACCGTGCCCACGATCATCGCCGCCCTGCGCAGCGGCGACGCGGCCGGGCTCCATGGCCGGGAACCGATGAGCTGGAGCCATAGCATAATACCGGCCGCGACCAGGGTTGCGTGCTCCACGAACGCCAGCGCGCTGTCGCCGCGCACGGCGTCGAATGCCGCTGGCAGTTCCCATGCCAGCCAGATGACGTTAAATGCGACGACCACCGCCACGGGGTAGCGGAGCAGTCGCGGCACCCGGGCAGCAGCACGATCGGGCAGGTCAGGGCCGCCCTGCGGACGGCCGGCTCGCGGCAACACCTGCCGCAGGGCAGGCCACGGCGCACCAGCCACGATCAGCGCAGGACCGAAGAATGCCAGCACCAGCGCCTGCATCGCACGGACCCAGATGTAGACATCCGACCAGTAACCGACCGGTGACACTACCGCCAGCAGCGTGGCGAGCAGGCCAAACTGGAACAGCAAGGCCTCTCGCTTGAGCTGCTGGGCCGTCGCGTCACCGCCTGCCCTGACGGTCTCGGGAGCCCCCCCGACCAGCAGACGCCGTATCCCGACCAGGTGCGCGGCCGCCACGAGCAGGTAGCAGGCCAGGAAGACCCAGCTTGCTGACCAGTGCGCGGTCACGACGTCCATCTGGCCGACTCCCTCGGCTCGCTGCCGCCTTCGGGCGAACCCCCAATGCTCGCCTGACTACTCGGACTCACTACTTGACCAGGTAGAACAGCACCCAGGCGATGAAGCCCACGATGGCCAGGAAGTTCCAGATAACGGTGAACCCGCTCAGTGCTGCCTGGAACCGCTGCACCGCGAAGGCCTCGGCGTAGGTCGGCGGCTGCTCCACGAACGAGATCGGCGGTATCGGCCTGCTTCGCATGATCAGCATCTCGAGCCAGATCATGACGACGAAGACGATCGTCAGGAATACCGGGTAGAAGCCCACGAAGCAGCTCGCGTAACCTCCGTTGCCCGGCCAGAACGGCAGGCTAATCAGTTCGTAGACCTGGAAGGCCACGGCCGCGAGCCCAAGCACGAGAGCCACGGCCGCGCCCGCCTGCCAGACCGACTTGTTCCCGGCCTTGATGCGCTGCAACACGAGCCATTGGACCGCGGCGCTCACGACGATCAGCACCATGATCAGCGTGCCGAGCCACATCTTCGGCCCAGGCGAGACGAACCACCGGCCGTGCGAGTTAAGCGATCGCAGGTAGAAGAACGCGAACACGAACGAGCCGAACAGGAAGCACAGTGAGCCGACCGCGAGCCGTGCGCCGGTCCACGCCGAGTTCAGCGCCGCCTCGTGGTAGAAGGCAGCTTCTTCCTCCGCCCGGCTGAGGCTCGCCGAAGGCTGGGACGTTGTCTCGGCCATCTGTCATGCCTCCGCTCGGACCGTGGGTTCACCGCTGATCGCCGCCGTGAGCACCCCAGCCGGGGGATGCA
>JASHSO010000298.1 GCA_030038715.1 Streptosporangiaceae bacterium | reverse complement strand
CGGAGGTCAGCTGGCCATCGCCAAGGAGTGGGCGGCCGCGGACCCGTTGAATCGTGCCAGCCTCGGTGCGCTCGCTCGCGAATTCATCGCCGCAGCTACGGCACGGGAAGACGCCGAGCGCCGGGCCGCAGCCCGGCGTACCAGGAGGCTGCGCGAGCTTGCGGCCGCGCTAGCTGTCCTGACCGTCGCGGCCGCTGGGCTGGCGGGCTTCGCACTGCGGCAGCGAGAGGCTGCCGACGCGGCCCGGGCCAACGCCGATTCGCGCGGCGTCGCGATCGAAGCCGATCAGGTTCGCGGCCAGGAAGTTTCGCTGGCCGCTCAGCTCAGCCTGGCGGCCTACCAGATCGCCCGCACGCCCGCCGCGCTGGCCAGCGTCCTGGACTCGTCCGCGACACCGATGGCCGCACGGCTTATCGACTCGCTCGGTGTCGTTGAGGCGACCGCACTCAGCCCGGATCACGACCTGCTTGCTGTCGCGGCCGACGACGGCACGGTGCGGCTGTGGAACATAAGGCGGCCAGCTAGGCCAGTTCCTGTCGGGCGACCGCTGGTCCGAGTTGCCGATGATCCGCTCTACACGGCGGCCTTCAGCCCGAACGGGAAGCTGGTGGCCGCTGCCGGAGCCGAGGGTGATGTGCTGCTGTGGCGGCTGGGCGGGGTTACCGGCCCGGTTCGGCTGCCGCAGCTTGCCGGGCCGACCAGCACCGTGTACTCGGTCGCTTTCAGCCCGAACGGTCGGCTCTTGGCAGCCGGAAGCGCCGACGACCACGTGTGGATCTGGGACGTGGCCAATCCCGGCCACGCTCGGCTGATAGCCAGGCTCAGCGGCCCGTCCGGCTACGTGGAATCCGTGGCGTTCAGCCCGGACGGCGACCTGCTGGCCGCCGGCAGCGCCGATAAGACCGTATGGCTTTGGAACGTGGCCGACCCAGCCGACCCGCAGCCCGTCGGCGGGCCGCTCACCGGGCCGACCCAGATCGTGACCTCCGTCGCCTTCAGCCAAAGCGGCACCGAATTGGCGGCCGGCAGCCAGGACGACAACGTCTGGCTCTGGAACCTCGCGCACCCGGCCAAGCCCGTGTCTGTCCGGCCGCTGACTGGTGCAACCGACTGGGTCAACGCGGTGGCGTTCAGCCCGAACGGGACGATCCTGGCGGCTGGCAGCAGCGACGACACGGTCCGGCTCTGGGACGTCGCGACCGGAGCGCTGATCGCGACCTTGCCGCACTCCGAGCCGGTCACCTCGCTGGCATGGGACGGCCAGGACCGTCTGGTGACTGGAGATGCCGACGGCATCGTGCGGCTGTGGGTGCTGCCGACGCCGGTGCTGGCAGTCGGGGGACCGGTGAACAGCGTGGCTTACTCGCCGGACGGGTCGGAGCTTGTCGTCGGCGGGCCGAGCCTGGAACTTTGGAATACCGCCACTCGTGCCATGACAGCGTCCGCCACGCCGGGCGGCACGTTCGTCAATGCGGTCGCGGTCCGGCCGGCGTCGCGAGCCGTCGGTGCGACCGGCCAGGCTGGCGGCTCCGCCGGCACCGTGGTGGCGGCCGGCTACGGCGACGGTGACATCCAGCTCTGGTCGGCCGCGGGCGGACGGCTCGCCGCCCTCGGCGCGGCACTGAGCGGCACAGCCAGGGGCATGATCGAGTTCCTGGCATTCAGCCCGGATGGGAAGATCCTGGCCAGCGGTGCCGACGACGGCACTGTGCGGCTATGGGACGTCGCTAACCCGGCGCGGCCGCGGCTTCTGGCCAAGATTCATGACGCCGGCACCTACGTCTTCTCGGTCGCGTTCGAGCCGGACGGGCGAGTCCTGGCGGCAGGCAGCGCGGACGACAAGGTCCGGCTGTGGAACGTGGCTAACCCGGCGCGGCCGGTGCCGCTGGGCCGACCGCTGACCGGGCCGGCCAGTTATGTCTACTCGGTGGCGTTCAGCCCGAACGGCAAGACGCTCGCCGTGGGCAGCGCCGACAAGACCGTGCGGCTGTGGGACGTGGCTGACCCGGCGCGGCCGGTGGCGCTGGGCCGACCGCTGACCGGCCCGGCCAGTTATGTCTACTCGGTGGCGTTCAGCCCGAACGGCAAGACGCTCGCGGCTGGGGTCACGGACGGCACGGTGTGGCTGTGGCGGGTGAGCAGTCCCGCCCGGCCGGTGTTCACCGCGCAGCTCACCGGCCCTACTGGGCACGTGTACTCGGTAGCCTTCAGCCCCAGCGGGGACGCGATTGCCGCGGCGAGCGCAGACGGCACTGTCCGGGTGTGGGACACCTCGCCGCTGACTGCGGCCAAAGCCATCTGCGCCAACGCCGGACAGCCTCTCACCCGGGTGGAGTGGGCTAGCTACGTGCCCGGCCGTCCCTACAGCCCGCCCTGCCCGAGCTCGTGATCCGGCGCGTCGGCAAGGTCACCTGGTGCTGCGGTCCTCACGGCATGCGCTCGTAGGCCGGCAGGGTCAGGAACTCTGCGTAGTCGTCGGCCAGTGCCACCGCCTTAAACAGCGCCGTCGCCTGCTCGTACATGCCCTCGTCGAACGCCGCGGCGGACTGCTTCCTGATCAGCTCGAGTTCCTCGCCGATGATCTGATCGACCAGGTCCGCTGT
>JASHSO010000297.1 GCA_030038715.1 Streptosporangiaceae bacterium | reverse complement strand
AGGCACGGCGCGACAGGTTGAGCGGCAGCACGCGAAGGGCAAGATGACCGCGCGGGAGCGGATCGACGCGCTGCTCGACCCGGAGTCCTTCACCGAATTTGACGAACTGGCCAGGCACCGCGCAACGGACTTCGGCATGGCCGCCAGCCGGCCGTACGGCGATGGCGTCGTCACCGGGCACGGCACCATCGACGGCCGCCCGGTCTGCGTGTTCAGTCAGGACTTCACGGTCAACGGCGGCTCGCTGGGCGAGGTATTCGGCGAGAAGATCGTCAAGGTGATGGACCACGCGCTCAAGGTGGGCTGCCCGGTCATCGGCATCAACGACAGCGGCGGCGCCCGGATACAGGAGGGCGTGGTCGCGCTTGGCCTGTACGGCGAGATCTTCTACCGGAACGTGCTGGCCTCGGGCGTCATACCGCAGATCTCGCTGGTCATGGGCCCGTGCGCGGGCGGGGCTGTGTACTCGCCGGCCATCACCGACTTCACGCTGATGGTGGACAAGACCTCCTACATGTTCATCACCGGCCCCGAGGTGATCAAGACCGTGACCGGAGAGGAGGTCAGCCAGGAAGACCTCGGCGGCGCGCATGCACACAACGCCAAGTCAGGCGTCGCGCACTACCAGGCCGCCGACGAGCAGGACTGTCTGGACTTCGCCAGGCAGCTGCTGTCCTACCTGCCGTCCAACAACCTGGAGGAGCCGCCCGTCGCTGCGGGCGCCGCGAATCCCGCAGCAGCGCTCGACATCACGGCAGCCGATGCCGAGCTCGACACGGTCATCCCTGACTCGGCCCGCCAGCCCTACGACATGCACGCCGTCATCGAGCACGTGCTCGATGACGGCGAGTTCCTTGAACTGCACGCCGGCTTCGCGCAGAACATCGTGGTCGGCTTCGGCCGGGTCGACGGCATGTCGGTGGGCGTTGTTGCCAACCAGCCGATGCACTCGGCGGGCACGCTGGACATCGACGCGTCCGAGAAGGCCGCCAGGTTCGTCCGGACCTGCGATGCCTTCAGCGTCCCGGTGCTCACCTTCGTGGACGTGCCCGGCTTCCTGCCCGGCACCGGGCAGGAGTGGGGCGGCATCATCCGCCGCGGCGCCAAGCTCATCTACGCCTACGCCGAGGCGACGGTGCCTAAGATCACCGTGATCACGCGCAAGGCGTATGGCGGCGCCTATGACGTGATGGGATCCAAGCACCTTGGCGGCGACATCAACCTGGCCTGGCCCACGGCCCAGATAGCCGTCATGGGTGCCGACGGCGCCGTCGACATTCTGTACCGGCGCGACCTGGCCGCGGTCACTCACCAGGCTGAGCGGACGGCGCTTCGTGCCGAGAAGATCGCCGAGTACGAGGACAGGCTGTTCAATCCGTACATAGCGGCCGAACGGGGCTACGTAGACGCAGTGATCCGGCCGGCCGAGACGCGCTCCCAGGTGACGCGCGCGCTGCGCGCGCTCCGCTCGAAGCGCCAGACGCTGCCGCCTAAGAAGCACGGAAACATCCCCCTGTAGCCGCCGACCGCCCGCCACCCTAGTCCGAACCGCTTGCCTGGCAGCGGCACTCGCGTTCGCCAATCCCAGTCCCGCCAGCCCCTGCGGCGGACTCGCCAGCGCGGTTGGCCGACCCAGGCCGGACCGACCGCCAGCGCGGTAGACCGCGCTGCCACCCGCCACCGGCTTGCGCGGATCGGCTCGGCAACTGCGGCTAAAGTCGTAAGTACCATGACTGAAGTCGGCCCGCCGCTACCGCTGCTCTCCCGCTACGCCATAATGGTGGATGTCGGGTATATCTATGCATCGGCTGGCGAACTTCTCTTTGGTCCCGTCACCAGGCGCGAATACCGGGTGGATGCGGAGGGCCTGATCCAGGCTCTCGTCAAGCATGCGGCCTACGAGATCAGCGGTGAGCTACTGCGGGTCTACTGGTACGACGCGGCCAGGGACCGCGTTCCCACCAACGACCAGCGGGTCGTCGCGCCGATGCCCTGGGTCAAGCTACGGCTCGGCAATCTCAACAACCGCGGCCAGCAAAAGGGCGTGGACGCGCAAATCCGCGCGGACATGGAAGCCCTGGCCAGGCACCGGGCCATAGCTGACGCCATCCTCGTCGCCGGGGACGAGGACATGGTGCCTGCAGTCGAGGCCGCCCAGGCCTACGGGGTACGTATCCATCTGTGGGGCGTCGAGCCGCCGTACGGCACCAATCAGGCAGAGCGCCTGGTCTGGGAGTCCGACACCGTCGAGGTGCTTGAGCGATCGTTCGTCGAGCCCTTCTTCACGCGGCAACCTGTGCCCGAGACCGCCCCGGCGGCGACGTCGGCCGATGCGACAGCTGCGAAGGCCAGCCAGATGGCGTCGCAGGCCATGCAGGTAACACCGTCACCCGCCCAGCTCTTCGGTGACCGGCACGCGTCACGGCCGTTCAGCAGGCCGCTGCCGGTGACGCACCTGCCGCCGTCCCGGCTCGGCCCGGAACGCGAGCGGGTCGAAGAAGCGGGCGAGCATGTGGCTGCGAAGTGGATCGTGACTCGCGGCGAGGATAACATCCGTGACCTGCTGCCTGGCCCGATCCTTCCGCCCGTGATCGACAAGGAACTGCTCGTTGACGCTGAGAAGGAACTCGGCCTTTCGCTCCGGTCCTACCAGGAGGCCAGAGAGTGGCTTAGGGACGCCTTCTGGGCGCGGGTGCACCGCCAATTCGGGATCGGCGTCGGCAAGTCGAAGGGCTGACCGGCATGGATGGCGACCTTGTCCGCGCGGGAGAGTCCTCGCGCGCGGGCAACGCCGTCGGCTTGGGGCCTGATACGCCAGGTGCCGTGCTGCCCGACTCCGAAGTAGTCGGCGCACGGCCTGACTTGGCGTTCGCCGTGCTGCGCGGCAGGCCGTCTGCCGAAGAGCTCGCTGCGGTCACGGTGGTGCTGCGAACGGTTCTCGCGCAGTCCTGCTGGCTGGCCGCCCCGACGGCACCGCGCTCGTGGTGGTCGGCGCGCGATCGGCTGGTGCGACGTCCGCTGCGGCCCGGCCCAGGCGCCTGGCGGGCCAGCGTCCAGTTCTAGGGTCCGGCGCGGTCGGGCCCTAGACTCCTCACAGTCGAGCGGAGAAGAGCCCACGTGCGCAAGGTCCTGATCGCCAACCGGGGCGAGATAGCGGTACGGATAGCGCGCGCCTGCCGGGACGCCGGGCTGGCTAGCGTGGCTGTCTACGCCGCCGCCGACCTCGACGCCCTGCATGTCACGATGGCCGACGAGGCGTATGCGCTAGGTGGCCAGACGGCGGCCGACAGCTATCTGGACATCGGCAAGCTGCTGCAGGTCGCGGCCGATAGCGGCGCCGATGCTGTGCACCCGGGCTACGGATTTCTTGCCGAGAACGCCGAGTTCGCCCGCGCCGTGACGGATGCGCGCCTGACCTGGATCGGGCCGCCACCGACCGCCATCGAGGCACTGGGCGACAAGGTGCGGGCCCGGCAGATAGCCAGGCAGGTGGGGGCGCCACTCGCGCCGGGCAGCGACGGACCGGTCGGCAGCGCCGACGAGGCTGCGGCCTTCGCGGATGTCCACGGCCTGCCGATCGCGATCAAGGCCGCGTTCGGCGGCGGCGGGCGTGGCCTGCGGGTGGCGCGAACCCGCGCGGAGATCGCCGAGCAGTTCGAGGCCGCGGTCAGGGAAGCTACGGCCGCGTTCGGCCGCGGCGAGTGCTTCGTCGAGCGATACCTCGATCGCCCCCGGCACGTGGAAACGCAGTGCCTGGCTGACACTCGCGGCAACGTCGTGATCGCCTCGACCAGGGACTGCTCGTTGCAGCGTCGGCACCAAAAGCTGGTCGAAGAGGCGCCCGCGCCGTTCCTGACCGTCGAGCAGGACAGCCAGCTGCGGGCCGCATCGGCGAGCATCCTGCGCGCGGCCGGCTACGCAGGCGCCGGGACTTGTGAGTTCCTCCTCGCGGTGGACGGCACCGTCTCCTTCCTCGAGGTCAACACCAGGCTGCAGGTAGAGCACCCAGTCACCGAGGAAGTCAGCGACATCGACCTGGTCAGGGAGATGTTCCGCATCGCCGACGGCCAAGAGCTCGGCTACCGCGACCCGCAGTTGCACGGTCATTCGATCGAGTTCCGCATCAACGCCGAGGACCCGGGCCGCGGATTCCTGCCGGCGCCGGGCACGATCACCCGCTGGCGGCAACCGTCTGGGCCCGGCGTGCGGCTGGATGCCGGGTATGCGGAGGGCATGACCGTGCCGCAGGCATTCGACTCGCTCATCGCCAAGCTGATCGTCACCGGTGCCACTCGTGACCAGGCACTGGAGCGGGCTCGTCGTGCGCTGTCCGAGTTCTAGATCGACGGCATGCCCACCGTCTTGCCATTCCACCGCGCGGTGGTCACCGATCCTGCTTTCACCGGTCAGCCATTCGGCGTGCATACCACGTGGATCGAGACCGAGTTCGCCGCGGACATCCCGCCGTACGCCGGCGCCGTCGGTCCGGCAGAAGGCCAGCCAGCCGAGCGGGAGCGGATAACCGTGGAGGTCGGCGGGAAGCGGATC
>JASHSO010000296.1 GCA_030038715.1 Streptosporangiaceae bacterium | reverse complement strand
TGGTCCGGGGCGCTGCCGGCACCGAGACGAACTACGGCGATCCGGCCGACGCGGCGCTGGCCTGGCAGCAGGCCGGCGCGGAGTGGATACACCTGGTCGACCTGGACGCCGCGTTCGGCCGCGGGTCGAACGCGGCCCTGCTGGCCGACCTCATTGGCAGGCTGGACGTCAAGGTGGAGCTGTCCGGCGGCATCAGGAACGACGCGGCGCTCACCGCCGCGCTGAGCACCAGCTGCGCGCGCGTGGTGATCGGTACCGCGGCGCTCGAGGACCCGGGCTGGGTGAGCGAAGCAATAGCCAGGCACGGCGAGCGGATCGCGGTCGGGCTCGATGTGCGCGGTACCAGGCTGGCCGCCCGCGGCTGGACCCGCGACGGCGGCGAGCTGGCGGACGTGCTCGACCGGCTGGAGAAAGACGGCTGCCAGCGCTACGTGGTCACCGACATCGACAGGGATGGCATGCTGCGCGGGCCTAACTTGGAGCTCCTCCGCCGGGTCTGCGCTCGCACCAACAGCCCGGTCATCGCCAGCGGCGGCGTGTCCAGCCTGGCTGAGCTGCGGGCGATCGCGGACCTGGTGCCGCTCGGCGTGGAGGGCGCGATCGTCGGCAAGGCGCTGTACGAGGGTGCGTTCACGCTGCCCGAGGCGCTCGCTGCGCTTCGTTAAGTTGGCAAGTGAGTGTCACTGGGGTGGCACTGATCCACGACGATCCTGAGCGGCTGCCGCGAGATCAGCCGCCGATTCCACTCCGCACTTGACGGTCGGCTATCGCCGGCTTATCATTGTGATATCAAATTGCTAGAACAGGAGACGCGGGAAGGAGACCTCCAATGTTCAGCATCCAGATCCTCTTGGCTGTCGGTGTCACGGTCGGCATAGCCGTCGCCATGACAATCGCGATGGCGGCCGCAGGCGCGCTGTTCCAGCGCGACAAGGCGCGCACTGCCACGGCACTGGGCTCGGTTACGAGCCTGGCGCAGCACCCCACCCAGCCCGACGACGCACGAGAGCTGGTGCTGCGCTAGCAGGTGGCGCACGCCAGGAGCAACGACAGGGGCGACGCCGTCCGGCGCCGCCCCTCCTTGTGCCGCACGCCGGGGACCGCGGAGGCTCGGTGCCAACGGGTCTGGTCGGTAGCCTTGGGGCGTGACTGGCGAGAACGGCGTCCGGAGGGTGTCCAGCGGGGCGGCGTGGGAGTCCATCGTGGGCTACAGCCGGGCCGTGGCGGCTGGTGACTTCGTGTTCGTGACTGGCTGTACGTCGATCGACGGGGCGGACTTCGTGCACCCTGGCGACGCGTATGCGCAGACCGCGCAGGCGATCGGGAACGTGCGATCCGCGCTGGCCGGGCTCGGCGCGGGGCTGGAAGACGTGGTGCGGACGCGGATATTCGTCACGGACATGAGCAGGTGGGCCGAGTACGGCCGGGCCCATAGCGAGGCCTTCGGCGCGACCATGCCCGCCACCTCGATGGTGGGCGTCAGCGCCCTCATCGATGCGCGGATGCTGGTCGAGGTCGAGGCGGTCGCCTACAAGCCGGGAATTGGCGCAGCGAGCCGACCGGGCAGCGGTGGGCGTTCGGGCGAGAGCGGGCCATGACCGTCGCGGTGCGTGTGATTCCGTGCCTGGACGTCGATGGCGGCCGGGTGGTCAAGGGCGTCAACTTCCGCGACCTGCGCGACGCCGGGGACCCGGTGGAGCTGGCCGCCGCCTACGACAGCGAGGGCGCCGACGAGCTGGCGTTCCTCGACATCACCGCGTCCAGCGACGGCCGCGAGACCATGTACGACGTGGTCCGGCGTACCGCCGAGCAGGTGTTCATCCCGCTCACCGTCGGCGGGGGAGTGCGCAGCGCCGATGACGTGGATCGGCTGCTACGGGAAGGCGCCGACAAGGTCGCGCTGAACACCGCGGCGGTCGCTCGGCCCGAACTGCTGCGTGCGGCTGCCCGCCGGTTCGGTGCGCAGTGCGTGGTTTTGTCGGTCGACGCCCGGCGCTCGCCGCAGACCGATTCTGGCTTCGAGGTCACCACGCATGGCGGGCGCCGCGGTACCGGCATCGACGCGGCCGACTGGGCGCGCCGCGCCACCGAGCTTGGGGCCGGCGAGATCCTGCTGAACTCGGTTGACGCGGACGGCACCAAACGCGGGTTCGACCTGGGCTTGATCGCCGCCGTGCGCGCGGTAGTCTCCGTTCCACTCATCGCAAGCGGGGGAGCTGGCGCGCTTGCGCACTTCGGGCCGGCTGTCGACGCGGGAGCCGATGCCGTGCTCGCGGCGAGCCTGTTCCATTTCGGCGAACTGACCATCGGTGCGGTCAAGGATGCGCTGGCCGCGGCCGGGCACCTGGTCCGGCCCGTGAGCGTAAGGGAGACTTGGGATGCGGGTTGACGCCGCGGACTCCGGGCTCGATCCGAAGGTCGCCGCGCGGCTGAAGCGGAACGCCGACGGGCTGGTCGCGGCGATCGCCCAGCAGCACGACACCGGCGAGGTGCTGATGCTCGGCTGGATGGACGACGAGGCCCTGCACCGGACCCTGACCACTGGCCGGTGCACCTACTGGTCGCGAAGCCGGCAGGAGTACTGGGTGAAGGGCGCGACGTCCGGGCACATCCAGCGGGTCGTGTCCGTGGCGCTCGACTGCGACGGCGACGCCGTCCTGGTCCGGGTCGACCAGGTCGGCGTCGCCTGCCACACCGGCGACAGGACCTGCTTCGACGCCGACCTCCTGCTGCCGTCCGACTAGTAAGCCTCACAAGCCGCCGTGGGCCGACAGCTGATACGTCACGGTCTGCGACAGGTGATACGTCTTGCCTCCGGCCGTGTAGCTGCGGCTGCCGGTATACACGAGTGTCATGCGGCTGAAGTAGCGCTCGCCCGGGTTGCCGGGTAGCGGCTCGGTGCGCCAGAGGTTCACCAGCACAGGGAATGTCTTCAAGTGGTTCGCCAGGCAGTTGGGGATGCAGTCGTTGAACGTGTTCACGCCGGTCGCGAACGCCGCAGCGGATCCCCACGCGACCCAGTGCAGGCTGTCGAGATTGTTGTTGTCGTCCGCGCAGGTGAGGGTGTACGAACCGGGCCGGACCTGGGTGTGCATGCTGCAGTTGACGACCACCGGGAGGCTGCTGGCAGCCGGTTGGACCCGCGACTGCGGGCTGGTCGCAGCGGTGGCGGGCCCGGCGGCAGCGGCCGCGGTCGCGATCGCTGCGATGCCGCACAATGCGATCGCAGCGGCTCTGACACGGGTCCGGGCAGGATGAGTCGGCATCGTCTTCGCCTTTCTTAGCGGTCCCCAAGCCGAACGGCCCCCGGCGCCTTCGGCCGCTGAGCTGTTCGTCCCCTTATGGTGGCGTGGCCGCGAGCGGTTGTCTATGCCGGGTCGCGCGCACCGCGGCCCGGGTATTGCCGGCTCTCAGCGGGATGGGCCAAGGCCGGCCAGACGGCACTGCGGGCGGGTAAGCAGCGAAACGGGGCCCGCGCTAGCAAAGGCGTGCCGGCAGGTGGCACGGGCGTCCGCCCCGCACTGGTGGATCAGCGAGCCGCCCATGCTGCTCGGGAGGTTGACGGTGATGCAGCCGCCCTTGGAACTGCCGTAGCTGCCCGGTCGCAGCGCTGACCAGATGCCGACGATGGCCAGCACCCCCAGCAGCGCGGCGCCGACTGCCACGATCAGGCGACGCTCGCGCTTGGTCGTCGGCTCGGCGGTGGGCTGCCTGGCAAATGGCATGACGCGAAGTATAGAGAGCCGGTCGGCAACGCCCCGGCCGTCGGATCGCTAGCCTCCCAGGCCGGCTACGGGACCAGGATCGCCCTGCCGCGGACCCGTCCGGCGTCCAGGTCGGCCAGGGCCTCAGAGGCCGCTTCGAGCGGATAGGTCCTGGTGTGCAGCGTGACCTTGCCAGCCTGGGCCAGCACCATGAGCTCGGCCAGCTCGTTGTAGGTGCCAACGATGTTGCCGATGATGTTCCGCTCGGTGGCGATGATGTCGAGAGTCGGCACCTGCACGGTGCCGCCGTAGCCGATGACGAAGTAGCAGCCCGCCCGGCCCGTCATCGCCCAGCCCTCGTGCTCCGCGCCTTGCTCGGCGACGAAGTCCAGCACCACCTCGGCGCCCGCCCCGCCGGTCAGCTTGGCGACCGCATCGACCTGGCTGCCGTCGGCGACCACCGTGTGGTGCGCACCGAGTTGCTCGGCGAGCTTGAGCGCGTCCGGGTTGCGGTCTATCACGATGATCTTCGTGGCGGTGAGCGCGGCCAGGCACTGGATGCCGATATGGCCAAGCCCGCCGGCTCCGATCACCACGCAAGTCGTGCCCGGGTACAGCAGCGGTACGGCCTTGCGCACCGCGTGGTAGGCGGTGATGCCCGCATCCGCCAGCGCGGCCACGTCCTGCGGACGCGTCTGCGGGTCGAGCCGGACGCACGCCCGCTCCGAGCTGAG
>JASHSO010000295.1 GCA_030038715.1 Streptosporangiaceae bacterium | reverse complement strand
CCATGCGGGCTGCGGCCATGCGGGCTGCGGCCATGCGGGCTGCGGCCATGCGGGCTGCGGCTAAGCGGGCTGCGGTTGCGCGTCCTCGTCGCGCGTCGCCTCCACTTCGAGCGCGACCCGCACGGCGTCGGGCACCATGAAGCCGCCTGCTGCCAGTGGTACGTGCCCGAACTTGAGCACCCCGAAGTCGCTTCGCCGAATCTGCGCGGTGGCAGACAAGCCGAGCCGCGTCTTGTTCCAAGTGTCGGTCACCACGCCACGCAGGCTGAGATCGAGGGTCGTTGGCCTGGTGATCCCGTGAATCGTCAGGTCACCGTCCAGCTCGTAGTGCCCCGGCGAGATCTCACGGAGCGTACGCGAGGAGAAGTCGATGGTCGGGAACTGTGCCACGTCCAGAACGTCGGGACCGTGAATCTTCTCGTCGCGAAGAGCGTTGGCGGTCGTCAGCGTCGCCGCGTCAACAGAAGCCCGCACGGACGACGAAGGCAAGTCGGACTCGATCGTGATGGTGCCCGTCGGCCCGGAGGCGATACCGCGCGCGATGGCGATCGTGAAGTGCTCGACAGTGAAGGTGACAAACGAGTGCATCGAGTCGATCGTCCAGGTGCCGGGCTCGGGAATGATCGCCGTCCCGGCTGCGGACACCGGTTGCGAATCGGTCATCGTCGGTCCTCCGTCGCGATTTCCTGTCCCGGATAGTAGCCGCGTTGTTCTAGACGAGTCCGACGGGGCTAGATCACGAGCCTCGGATCCACGCCGGTGCCGCCCGCGGCGCTGCTCTCGTAGGCGGCGAGGGCGAACCTCAGCACGTCGACGGCCTCCTCGGCGCTCCACAACAGCGGGCCGTCGCCGCTTCGCAACCAGCGCAGCCAGTGGCGCCCCGAGTCGCGGAAGCTGCTCCCCCAGTCGTCATCCAGCGCGTGATAGCCGCGCATCTCGCCCCCGACATAGACCTCGACGCTGGGCTGCTGGATGCCGCGCCCGGTGCAGCGGTTGACCCGCGCGAAACCGAGCCGGCCCGTCACCTCCCACCGCTCGTCATTGGTGTAGTAGTCGGACCGCAGGTACATGTCCACCCCGAGGGTGACGTCCCAGCCGCCGCGGACCCCGTTCTCGTGCTCCCAGCTGATCATCGTCGGCACGTCGATGTCGATGCCCGCCCCGAACGAGGTGGTCCCTATCCACGCGCGCACCTCTCGGATGGGGCCGAACAGCCAGAGCGCGGTGGACAGCTTGTGCCAGCCGTCGTCGAACACCATGATTCCGCGGCCGAGCTCCATCTGCTTCATCTGCCACTCGAACGCGCTCCATGGCACGTCCCAACCGCCGTTGCCGACGCCGACCATCTTCATGTGGTAGCCAGAAACCTCGCCAATCTCGCCGGACTCGACGATCTCCTTCAGCTTGTGCAGCGGCTGGTAGAACAGATAGTTCTCCATCACGCGCAGCACCCGGTCGTTGGCCTTGGCCGCCTCCAGCATGCGCTTGGCTTCCGGCAGGTCGTTGCACATGGGCTTCTGGCAGTTCACGTGCCAGCCCTGATCGAGCAGTTCGACCACGCCGTCTGCGTGCAAGGTGGCCGGCAGCAGCGACTCGACCGCATCGACCTGGATGCCGCTGGCGGCTAGTGCCGCAATAGACGGGAACGTGGCTGCGCCAGGCCAGTCACCCTGCCGTTGTGCGCGGCGCTCCGGGCTCGGGTCGACGAGCGCGACGACCTCGGCATCTGGGTTGTCCAGGTAGGCGCGCACATTCAGGTCGTAGATACGGCCGAGACCGATGAACGCGGTGCGCACCGGGCGGTCGTAGGGCACGAAGCTCACCGCGGCTGATCTCCTCAGCTCCCCCGAGTAGTTGGAGCCGCAGCCTCACCCCGCTGCGGTCTGGGCTCTGGCGCGGACTCCCGGTCGGCTCCGGCCCACGGCCGCCACATTACCCCCGTTCCGATCGGGTAACAGGTGGAATGCGAGGTACGGCAGCTACCCGGCGTCGAGCGCACGTACCGACTGGACATGTTCTTAGCACTGTTCTATCATTGTGATATCAAATTTGCTTGCCAGGAGGCAGCGCGATGAGTCACCCCGACGGCCTAGCGGCCCCAGCACCAGCCGCCGTAGGCGCGAGCGTCAAGCCGACCCAGCCCGCGCCCGTTTCCCGTTCCGATCGCGTTCCCGCGCTTGCGTGGGTGATCGGCGCCGCGTTCGTGGCGGTCGAGCTGGCGGTCAGCGGCCGCTACGGCTTCCAGCAGGACGAGCTGTACTTCATCGTGGCCGGGCACCACCTCGCATTCGGTTACGTGGACCAGCCGCCGCTGGCCCCGCTGTTGACCCGGGTCACCGACCTGTTCGGCGTCAGCCCCACAGCGATCCGCATCATCCCGGCTCTGGCCGGCGGGGCGGTCGTCGTCGCGGCCGCTAGGTTCGCTGCGTTGTTCGGAGCTGGCCGACTCGGCCGAGTGCTTGCCGCGCTCGCCATGGCCTGCGCTCCGGTCCTCCTCGGCGCGACCCACATCGCCAACACCACGCCTATCGACCTGCTTGCCTGGACCGCGGTGCTGCTGTGCGTCTGTACTGCAGTGCTGCGGCACCGTCCGCGGTGGTGGCTGATCGCCGGTGCCGCGGCGGGCGTCGGACTCGAGAACGACAACCTGCTGCTGATCTTGCTGGCGAGCTTGGCTCTTGGGATCCTCTTGTCCGTACAACGGCCCGTGCTGCGCACCCGCTGGCCCTGGCTTGGCGCCTGCATCGCCGTCGTGATCTGGGCACCGAACATCATCTGGCAGGCCACACACGGGTGGCCGCAGCTGGCCATGGCCTCGGCGCTGCACCACGAGAACTCCAGCCCTGGCGCCTCTGCGGGCGGGATACCAGCCCAGCTCTTGTACGTGGGGCTGCTAGTGACGCCGCTGATCGTGGCCGGCTTCGTCACCCTCTGGCGAGCCCCGCAGCTGCGTTTCCTGTGCATCGCGGCCGCACTCGTCGTTATCTACGTGGTGGCCTGGATCCCGGGCAAGCCCTACTACGCCGACGGAATGGCAGCTCCGGTGCTCGCGGCGGGCTGTGCGGCCGCAGAACGCTGGGTGACCCGCGGTCGCCGGGCGGGTGCGCGACGCAGCTTGCTCGTCGCCTCGCCCATCGTGGGCCTTGCCCTGGCACTTCCGCTCGTGCTGCCGCTGGTATCGGTGAGTGACCTGCACAGCCTGCCGGGAACTGCGCAGACCTCGAACCTCGGCGACACCGTGGGCTGGCCGCAGCTCACTCGCGCCGTCGCCGCCCAGGATGCGGCCCTGACCCGCGCCGGGCAGCGGCCCACCGCCATCTTCACTGGGTACTACGGCGAAGCCGCCGCGCTCGACGTCCTCGGCTCTGCCGACCACCTGCCGCCTGTCCTGTCCGGCCACAACGCCTACTGGATGTGGGGACCCGGGCGCGCGTCGGACCGGACTGTGCTCGCGGTCGACGCGCTCGGCATGCTCCGGCCGTACTTCCGCAGCTGCCGACTGCTGACCACCTTCTACGCCCCGTATCACGTGCAGAACGACTGGACAGGCTTGCAGATCGGTGTCTGCACGGGCCCGGTGGCAGGCTGGCACACGCTGTGGCCGCACCTGAAGCACTATGGCTGATCGCGTCCGCACGAGCCGTGGGCTCGGCCTCCGAGCGCCACCAGCCAACTTCGTCACTGTTGGGTGACCGCAAACGAGGACATACGGGGTGGCAAAAGCACTGGAGCTGTCACAAAGTCGCGTGTGAGGCTCGCCGGCTGGCGAGTGGCGGCTCGCCGGCTGGCGGACGGGGCGCTGGACGGGCGAGTGGCGGCTCGCCGGCCAGCGGACGGCTGTACCGCTGGGTCATCTGCACCTACAGCCGAGCGCTATCGGTGATTCTGCCTCGAGCCCGAGCAGACTCACTGGCTCGCGCCCCGGCCACCCTCTGGCCAGGGGCACGCTGCTCTGGGATTCTGAGACCCATGCGCACCAGGATCTCGGCCGTGGCGGCGTACCAGAACGCGCTTACCGCGGGTGGCGACGGTGCTGCCAATGCCGTCGCAGGGGTGCTAGCACCCGACGTCGTGGTGGAGACCAACTTCGGTCGGGCCGAAGGACCCGACGCTGTCGTTGACCTGCTGGCCGAGCCCAGGACCGTCGGCCTGCTCGCGGCCGGAGTCCGCTGGTCCGAGCCGTCGATCGAGGGCGACCGGATCGTCGTCATCGCGAGACTGCCGGACACTGCGCCGTTCAGCGGACTCGAGTTCGTCTTCTCCTTCGCCGGTGAGCTGATCTCCCGCGTCGAGCAGCAGACGCTAGCGGCGGCGCCGCCCCATCCGGCCGAGCTTCGACTCACCAGCCGCATCAGGGACGCGGTCAACGACGCGCTCGACAACGCAACGCCCATGCTGATCGCCTATCGCGATGAGCGGCAGGAGATCCACCTCTCCTTTCGCGGCACAATCCAGGCCTACAGCGACGACCAGCTCGCGCTGTGGGCGCGCGACCCCGGCGGTGGCCTGCCCACCAACATCACCGAGCGACCGGAGGTGACGCTCTTCTACCACGATCCGGCGCGTCGCGTTTCCTACACCTTCTACGGTCGGGCTCGCATCGAGCCCGACCACGCCGCCCGGACCGCGATATTCGAGAATTCCAACCTGCGCGAACAGCGGGCTGACTTCCGCAGGCGCGGCGTCGCGGTCGTCGTGGACCTCGACAAGGTGGAGGGCAGGACACCGGAGGGCCGGCTCCTCATGCTGCGAGCGCACCGGTGATCGCAGCGGCAGGTCAGCTGGTCGGGGCTCGCTTGTGCAGGACTACGAGCAGGGCGTACGGGTCCGCGCCCGGCGGCGCGTCCGCCGCAAGGTACTCGTCGACACCGGGGAATTGTTCCAGCACGGCGCGGATCTGGGCCTGAAGTTCCGCGACCTGATCGGGCCGCAGCCACAGCGGCATCCGGGTGCCCTCCAGCAAGGCATCCGGACCGGCCTCGTCGACTTCGGCGGCGACGGCATACAGGACGGCTCTCAGCACGGCGCCTTCCGCGCTGGACATGGAGCTGTCGAGGCGCGCCGACTTGCCGGTGGCACGGTACGGCTTCTCGACGGTGCCGCGCGGGCCTGGCCGCGATGGCTCCTCGGCCAGGAACCCGGTCCGCAGCAAGGTGCGGACGTGATACAGCATGGTGGCAGGCCGTTGGCCGAGCGCCGCGGCCAATTCGGAGTTGGTGCGCGCCTGGTCAAGGCAGAGCCGCAGGACCCGGACCCGGAGCGGATGCGCCAGCGCCCTGGCCTCCTGCAGAGTCGCGCGGCGCCGCGCCGCAAGTGCGACCGGAGCGCCGGGCTCGGACGCCGCAGCAGGCGCGGCGTCGCCCGCGCTGTCGACTGGCAGTACCGCCACGTGACTGGGCATGTGCACCAGAATACCAGTTGACAACTCTCAATCAATTGACGACACTCAACTGGTGACGACCGGCCCGACGGGAGGCTTCCTACGCAGACGCCTGCAGCGCAGGCTGAACGGCAAGCTCATCGGCCAGGTGGGCTTCCGCCGCCTGTGGGTTGGGCAGAGCATCAGCGAGCTTGGCAGCCAGGTGACGGTCCTTGCCCTGCCGCTCGCGGCGGTCCTGGTGCTGCATGCATCGACCTTCCAGGTCGGTCTGCTCACGACCGCGGGATACGCCGCGTTTCTGATCGTCGGCCTGCCGACGGGAGTATGGGTCGACAGGATGCGGCGCCGACCAGTCATGATCGTCGCGGACGTGATCAGGGCCATCGCGCTGGCCTCGATCCCGGTGGCATACGGGCTCGGGGACCTCACTCTCGTGCAGTTGTACGCCGTTGCCTTCGTCACCGGCATCGCGACTGTGTTCTTCGACGTCGCCTACATGTCGTTCCTGCCTGGCCTCGTGGGCCTGAACAACATCGTGGAGGCCAACGCCAAGCTGCAGGTCACGGTGTCGCTGGCGCAGGTCGGCGGGCCATCGCTGGCCGGCTTCCTGATCGGCCTGTTCGGCGCGCCCATCGCCTTCCTGGCAGACGCCGGTAGCTTTGTCGTTTCCTTCGTGTCGCTGGCATTCGTCCGTCATCACGAGCCAGCGCCAGAGCGTTCTGAAGCCCGCAGCCTGCGGTCGGAGATGGCCGAGGGCCTGGGCTTCGTCGCCAAGCAGCCCATCCTGCGGATGATCGCGGGCTGCACTGCGACATGGAACCTGTTCAACTCCGCAGTCATGGCGATCAGCGTGGTGTTCCTGGTCCGCCAGATCCACCTGCACGCCGGCACGATCGGCTTGCTGACCTCAGCGGGCGCGGTCGGCGGCGTGGTCGGCGGGCTCACCGCCTCGCTGTTGCGCCGGTGGCTCGGCTCGGCACGGATCATCTGGGTTGTCGCGGTCGTGACCGCGCCGTTCGAGCTTCTCATCCCCGTCACGTTCCCCGGACCCGGGCTGGCGTGCTTCGGGGTGGCCGCGTTCATGTCCAGCTTTGGAGCCGTGGTTTACAACGTGAACCAGGCCTCGTTCCGCCAGATCCTCTGCCCACCCCGGCTGCTAGGGCGGATGAATGCCACTATCCGCTTCATCGTGTGGGGGACGCTGCCGCTCGGCGGCCTGCTGGGCGGGGCGCTGGGCAGCCTGCTCGGCAACCGCAATGCGATCTGGTTCTGCGCGGCCGGCGTCACGCTGGCACCGATATGGCTGCTGCTATCCCCGCTGCTAAAGCTGAGGGACACCCCGGAACCGGCGGAGGGCTGGGACGGAGTAGGCCCGGCACCCGAGCCAGCCGCCGGCTAGCACGCCGACAGCGCCGACGTTGGCCGGAGCTGGACACTATCCCGCTGACCGTCCAGCATGAGCAGGATGGGGCTCCTTGATGGCAAGGCTGCCGTCATTACCGGCGGCGAGGGCAGCATCGGCATGGCCACGGCGCGGGCGTTCACGTCATCCGGCGCCAGCGTGTTCCTCGTGGGTCTGGACGAGACCGGCCTTCGGGACGGCGCTGCGGAGCTTGGCGAGCGAGCAGGCTGGGCAGTAGCCGACGTGAGGAGTTCTGCCGAGGTCCGCGAGGCGGTGCAGGCCGCGGTCACCCGCTTCAGGCGGCTGGACGTCGTGGTCAGCAACGCGGGGATCAGCGGCGCCATTGCGCCGCTTTCCGATTACCCCGAAGAGGTCTTCGACGAGGTGCTCGCCGTGCACGTGCGCGGCACGTTCCTGCTCTGCAAGCACGCGCTGCCGCACCTGACCGCCGGCGCCAGCATCATCATCACCTCCAGCGTTGTCGGCCTGACCTCTGCGGGAGGCATCGCCGGGTACGCCACCGCCAAGCACGCTCAGGTGGGTCTGATGCGGACGCTGGCCAAGGAACTCGCGCCGCGCGGGATCCGGGTGAATACGATCCATCCCGG